>NZ_JBFTER010000102.1:0-18746 GCF_047229345.1 Cellulomonas jepli
GCCCGGCGGCCACGCCGCGCCCGGTCGTCACGTCGCGGCGGACCGCTCGATCTCCCGCGCCTGCGCCCGGAGCTCGCCGAGCACGCGCTGCACGACGAGGCGCTCGGCCCGGTCCGGGCGCAGGAGCGCGTCGATCCGGCGACCGGCCCGGACGCCGGCGAGCGGCACGAGGCGCAGGCGGTCGGGCGCCGTCCCGCTGGTGTAGCGCGGCAGCAGCGAGATCCCGTGGCCCGCGGCGACGAGCGCCTCGACGACGTGGAAGTCGTTGATGCGCTGGACGACCCGCGCCGGCGACCCCGCGAGCACCGCGAGCTCGTCGAGCACCGCGGCCACCGGGAAGCCCTCGCGGACCGCGATCCAGTCCTCCCCCGCGAGGTCGGCGGGCTCGAGCGTGGCCCGCTGCGCGAGCGGGTGGCCCGGCCACAGCGCGACGTCGAGGGGCTCGCGCAGCAGCGGCTCGACGCGGAGGCCCCCTCCCCAGCGGGCCGAGCCGTCCGGCCGGTGCGCGACGACGACGTCGAAGTCCGCGGTGAGCACGCCGAACTCGGCCTGCGCGACGTCCTCGTCGCTGCACTCGAGCGCGATGCCGCCGCCGAGCCGGGCGACCCGCGTGAGGAGCCCGGGCAGGAGCATCTGGGCGGCGCTCTGGAACGCGCTGACGCGCACGGTCCCGCCCGGCTCGGCGCGGTGCGCGTCGACCGCCGCACGGGCCCGCTCGACGGCGACCGCCACGTCGACCGCGGCCGCGGCGAGCGCCGCACCGGCGGGCGTGAGCCGTACCCCGCGCCCGACGCGCTCGAGCAGCACCGCCCCGACCTCGCGCTGGAGCACCCGCACCTGCTGGGACACCGCCGACGGCGTGACGTGCAGCGCGGCCGCCGCGGCGGTGACGCCCCCGTGGTCGTGCACCGCGCGCAACGTCTCCAGCAGCCGGGCGTCCATGTAGCCACGCTACAGAGTCGACGGCGGACTTTTCGATGGTGCTGCGACACCGCGGGGACGGACGATCGACCCATGCCGCCCCGCGACCGTCTCCTCGCCGCCGTCGTCGCCCTCACCTGGGGCCTCAACTTCACGGCGATCCACCTCTCGCTCGAGCACTTCCCGCCGTTCTTCCTCGCGTCGCTGCGGTTCGCGGTGCTCGCGGTGCCGGCCCTCCTGCTCGTACCGCGCCCGGACGTCCCGTGGCGCTGGATCCTGGGCTACGGGCTGGGGTTCGGCATCCTGCAGTTCGCGTTCCTGTACCTCGCGATGGACGCCGGGATGCCGACGGGGCTCGCCTCGCTCGTGCTCCAGTCCTCCGCACCGTTCACCGTCGTGCTCGGCGCGGTCTGGCTGCGCGAGCGGCTCAGCGCCCGGCAGGGCCTCGGCATCGCGCTGGCCGTCCTGGGCCTCGCCGGCATCGCCGTGCACCGGGCCGAGCTGGGCGGCTCCGCGACGCTCCTGCCCGTCCTCCTGACGCTCTGCGGGGGCCTGGGGTGGGCGTTCGGCAACATCTGCAACCGCCAGGCGCGCAGCGGCTCCCCGCTCGGGCTCCTGATGTGGATGTCGGTGATCCCGCCGCTGCCGATGCTCGCCCTCGCGCTGGTCGTCGACGGGCCCGCCGCGATCGGCACGTCGCTCACGACGCTCGGCAGCCGCACGGGCCTGCTGGCGCTCGCCGGGCTCGCCTACACGGTGCTCGTCGCGACCGTGCTGGGCACGGGCCTGTGGACCGCGCTCATGTCGCGGCACCCGTCGAGCACCGTCGCGCCGTTCTCGATGCTCGTGCCCGTCGTCGGTGTCGCGGCCTCGTGGCTGCTGCTCGGCGAGCCGACGCCGGTCGTCGAGCTCGCGCTCGGGACGCTCGTCGTCGGCGGGGTCCTGCTCGGCAGCTCACGCCCTCGGCGCCGCGCCGCGCTCGCGGGGGCTGCGACGACCGCCGGTCCCGCCGGCGCACCGTCACCGGACGAGGGCACCGGCGACGCCCCGGCCGCGGTCGGTGCGGTCCGGACGGCGGCGGACGCCGCCGTCCGCTAGGCCCGCCCGGCCGACGCCGAGGCCGCCGATACGGGGCCCGCACAGCAGCGCGGGCGGCGATGCCGGGACCTGGGCGGGCGCCGTCGCGGCGCTGCGGCCCGTCAGCTCCCGGGCGTCGGGCGCCGGACGCGGGTGACCGGGATGGCGCCCGTCGCGAGCTCGGCGCTCACGGGCGGCGGTGGCGCGGCGGCCGCCTCGCTCTCGGTGAGCTCCGGGGCACGGTGGTCGTCGAGCTGGGCGAGACCGTCGATCGTGGCGGCCAGCACGTCCGTCGGGATGCGTACACGCAGGCGCACCCGGTTGACGCCCTCGCGCTGTGGGAGCGGTGCGGGTCCTTCCGGTGCGGCCCCGTGACCCGGCAGCGCTCTCACGCGCTCGACCGGGCGGGTCGGGGGGCGGTGCGTCTTCGTCACGAAGCGGGACGGTACAGACATTCCGACCGCGATGCGACCCCCCGCCCGCCGGAGCGCCCGGTCGGCGCGCACCGTGTCCCGCGCCCGGGTGACCCGGCGTCCACGACGGCGGCGGGCGTTACGGGAGGGACGGGCGCGCGACGACGAGGGCCGTCGCGACCGCCGCGACGCCCTCGCCCCGCCCCGTGAGCCCGAGCCCGTCCGCCGTCGTCGCCGAGACGCTCACCGGCGCCCCCGCGGCCGCACTGAGCGCCTCGACGGCCTCGGCGCGGCGCGGGCCCAGCCGCGGGCGGTTGCCGATCACCTGGACCGCGACGTTCCCCACCTCGAAGCCCGCGGCCCGGACGCGCCGCGCGGCCTCCGCGAGCAGCACCGTGCCCGCCGCGCCCTTCCACTGCGGCTCGGCGGTGCCGAAGTTCGAGCCGAGGTCGCCGATCCCGGCGGCGGACAGGAGCGCGTCGGCCGCGGCGTGCGCGGCCACGTCGGCGTCCGAGTGCCCCTCGAGCGGGCGCTCGCCCGGCCAGGCGAGCCCGGCGAGGTGCAGCACCGCGCGCTCGTCCGGCTCGGCGGCGTAGGCGTGGACGTCGACGCCGATCCCCGTGCGCGGCAGCGCGAGCGGGGCGGGGTCGGGGGTGTCGGTGGTGTCGGTCATCGGGCCGGCCTCCTGGGCGGTCGGGGCGTCGTGCGCGGCGCCGCGTGCGGCGAGGACGAGCTCGGCGAGCGCGAGGTCCCGTGCCGTCGTGACCTTGAACGCGTCGTCGTGCCCCGCGACGACGTGCACGGGCAGCCCGAGGCGCTCGACGAGGCCCGCGTCGTCGGTCGCGGCGCTCGCCTCGTCGTCGGCGACGGCCCGCGCCTCGCCGTGCGCGCGGTCGAGGGTCGCCCGGTCGAAGCCCTGCGGGGTCTGGACGGCGCGCAGGTCGGCGCGCGGCACGGTCCCCGCCGCGGAGCCGTCGCCGCGCACGCGCGTGAGCGTGTCGGTCACGGGGACCGCGGGGACGACGGCCGGGTGCCCGGACCGGACCGCGGCGACGACCCGGTCGACCGTCTCGGCAGGGACGAGCGCGCGCGCCGCGTCGTGCACCAGGACGATCGTGGCGTCCGCCGGGACCACGGCCAGCCCTGCGGCGACCGAGGCCTGGCGCGTCGGGCCCCCCTGGACGACCCGGACCGGGACGCCGAGGCGGGCACCGTCGAGCAGGGCCGCGAACTCGTCGAGCAGGGCCGCCGGCGCGGTCACGACGAGGGCACTGACCGCGAGCGGCATCCCTCGGTGAGCCGTCCCCGCGCCGGGCGGCTCCTCGAGCGAGGGCTCCACGTCAGGCGCGCTCGCACGAGCCGACCCCGCGGCACCGGGGACGGCGACACCGTCGGGCGCTCCTTCGCTCAGCGAGCGTCCGGCCGCGGACGACGCGACGCCGCCCGCGGCCAGGAGGCTGCGGGCGGCGTGGACGACGAGCGGCGTCCCCCCGACGGGGACCAGCGCCTTGGGCAGGGTGTGCCCGAGGCGGGTCCCGCTGCCGGCGGCGGTGAGCACCGCCACGACCCGGTCCCGACGTGGACCCGAGCCGCTGTCGTCGCCGGAGGCGCGCGGTGCTGCGGCGGCGTTCCCGGTCACGGGGCGTCGAGGGAGGTCGTCGGAGGACGCGTTACGAGGCGAGGACCTCGTCGAGGATGGCCTCGGCCTTCTCCTCCTCGGTGTGCTCGGCGAGTGCGAGCTCCGAGACGAGGATCTGACGGGCCTTGGCGAGCATCCGCTTCTCGCCGGCCGAGAGCCCGCGGTCCGCGTCGCGGCGCGAGAGGTCGCGCACGACCTCGGCCACCTTGATCACGTCACCCGAGGCGAGCTTCTCGAGGTTGGCCTTGTAGCGGCGCGACCAGTTGGTCGGCTCCTCGGTGTACGGCGCACGCAGCACCTCGAAGACGCGGTCCAGACCCTCCTGGCCGACCACGTCACGCACACCCACGAGGTCCACGTTCTCCGCCGGGACCTCGATCGTCAGATCACCCTGGGCGACCTTGAGCTTGAGGTAGATCTTGTCCTCGCCGCGGATGGTCCTGGTCTTGATCTCTTCGATCAACGCTGCACCGTGGTGCGGGTAGACAACCGTCTCCCCAACAGTGAAAGTCATCTGCAGGTGTCCCCTTTCGCGGATGCCCATTCTATCACGCTATTGTTCGCCCCCTTTCGCCCGCCTGCGGCCGTCCGGCCCGTTTGCGCAGGTCACACGAGCGCCTCCGCAGGCGCCCCGGAGGGCGGCCCAGGGGCCCCGGATCCGGCGACGCCGACTAGGCTGTGGACCTGCGGTCCGTGCGGTGCGCGGACCCGTCACCAGCACACGACAGCACCACACCGCACCCGCGCACGCCGCACCGTCAGCCCCACGTCCGATCCGTCAGCACCCGCAGGCCACCGCGACGCCGGCACCCGCCGGCTGCGAGGTCGCCCGCGTCCCCGTACCTCCGAGTTCCCGCCGGCACCCGCCAGCACCTGCCAGCACCTGCCGGCCCACGCCGGCACCCGTTCCGCCCCGAGGAGTCACCGTGGCCCGCGTCCGCCCGTCCCTGCACCTGCGCCTCTCGGCGACCGTCGCCGTCGCGCTCGTCGGCGCCGCGCTCGCCGGCTGCTCGGCGACGAACCCGATCACCACCCAGGAGCCCTACGCGGCGTCCGACGGCGTGCGGGTCACGCTCGGCGACCTCACGGCCGAGAACCTGCTGGTCCTGACGTCCGGCGCCGGCGAGCCGGCCAGCCTCCAGGGCGCTCTCTCGAGCGACGCCGCCGAGGCGGTCGAGGTCACCTTCGCGCTCGAGGACGGCACCGAGGTGGGCGCGGTCGAGGTCGGCGCGGGCGACGGGGTGCTGCTCGGCGGCACCGACGGGGAGCAGCTGCACTTCACGTCCGCCGACGTCCCGGGCGCGACGACCGACGTGACGATCACGACCGCCGCGGGCGGCTCGGAGACGATCGCGGTCCCCGTGCTGGACGGCACCCTGCCCGAGTACGCGGACCTGGTCCCCACCGCGCTGCCGACCCCGACCACGAGCCCGTCCGCGCCGACCGGTGTGGACCCGACGCTCGAGCCGACGCCGACGCCGACCGCGGGCTGACCGCCGCACCCCTGCACAGCAGGACGGCCCCCCGGGAGTCCCGGGGGGCCGTCGTGCTGTGCGGGGCCATCGAGGGCTCCCCGGGGGGCGTGCCGTGCCCGGCCCGTCGGCCGGGCCGGACGGCTCAGGCGAGCGACCCGATCGCGTCGAGCACGTCCGCCCGCACCGACGAGGGCAGCGGCGCGTAGCCGATGTCGACGAGGCTCTGCTGGACCGCGGGCGACGCCAGGTGCCGCAGGAACGCCCGGACGGCCGCGGTGGTCGGGGCGTCGAGCCCGGTCGAGCAGACGACCTCGTAGGTCACGAGCACGATCGGGTACGCGCCGGGCTCGCGCGTCGCGTGGTCGAGCCTCAGCGTGAGGTCGTCGCCCTCGCCGGTGCGCTCGGCGGTCGCGACGGTCGCGGCGGCGCTCTGCGTCGTGAGCTCGACCGGTCCCGAGCCGTTGTCGATCTTCGCGACGCCGAGGCGGTTCTCCTTCGCGTAGGACCACTCGACGTACGTCAGGCTCCCGGGGGTCGTCGCGACCGCCTCGGCGACGCCGGCCGACTTCTCGCGGCCCTCCCCCACGTCCTCGACGGGCCAGGTCTTCGCGGGCGCGTCCGTCCACACGTCGCCCGCCGCGGCGGCCAGGTAGCGCGTGACGTTCTCCGTGGTGCCCGACTCGTCGGCCCGGAACAGGACCGCGATCTCCTCGGCCGGCAGCAGCTCGCCGGGGTTGAGCGCGGCGATCGCCGGGTCGTCCCAGGACGTGATCTCGCCGCGGAAGACGCGGGCGAGGGTCGGCGCGTCGAGCACGAGCTGGCTGACCGTGTCCAGGTTGTACGCGATCGCGACGGGACCGGTGACCATCGGCAGGTTCCACGCCGGTGCCCCGGCGCAGCGTGCCGTCGCCGCGTCCACCTCGCCCTTGGCCGGGTTGAGCGCGGAGTCGGTGCCCGCGAACGCGACCTCCCCGGCCGTGAACCGGGTGATGCCCGCACCGGAACCGCTCGCGTCGTAGCGCACGACGACGTCGGGGCACACCGTCGAGAACGTGATGATCGCCTGCTCGACGGCGTTGCGCTGCGCCGACGAGCCCGCGGCCTCGATGGTGCCCGCGCCGCACTCCGCCGCGGCCTCCGCGGACGCCGTGGCCGACGGGGACGCACCCACCGGCTCGTCCCCCCCGGAGGCCGGCTGCGAGGCGCAGCCCGCCAGGAGCCCGAGGCTGAGTGCGAGGCCGACCGGGCCGACGATCCGTGCGAGCTGGCGTAGCGCCACGTGAGGTTCCTCCCCTGCGGACGTCGCCCCCGGTGCACCGGGCCGGGTGGCGGCGGAGCGGCGGGGACGCGGACATGACGGCACCAGGACCGGGCACGGGTACCTGGCCCTGGTGCGGCGGCCGGAGCCGCGCGGTCGGCCTGCCGAGGCGGACGCCCCGGCCGACCGGCCGGTGGATCAGCCGAAGCGGCCCGAGATGTAGTCCTCGGTGGCCTGCTCGCGCGGCGACGAGAACATGGTCGCGGTCTGGTCGACCTCGATGAGCTTGCCCGGAGCCCCGGTGCCCGCGATGTTGAAGAACGCCGTCCGGTCGGAGACGCGCGCGGCCTGCTGCATGTTGTGGGTCACGATCACGATCGTGAAGTCGTTCTTGAGCTCGGAGATGAGGTCCTCGATCGCGAGCGTCGAGATCGGGTCGAGCGCCGAGCACGGCTCGTCCATCAGGAGCACCTGCGGGCGCACGGCGATCGCGCGCGCGATGCACAGGCGCTGCTGCTGGCCGCCCGAGAGGCCGGCACCGGGCTTGTCGAGCCGGTCCTTGACCTCCTTCCAGAGGTTCGCGCCCTGCAGCGCGTTCTCGACCGTGTCCTGCAGCTCGCTCTTCTTCTTCACGCCGTTGAGGCGCAGGCCCGCGGCCACGTTGTCGAAGATCGACATCGTCGGGAACGGGTTGGGGCGCTGGAACACCATGCCGATCGTGCGGCGGACCGCGACCGGGTCGACGTTCTTGTCGTACAGGTCGGCGCCGTCGAGCAGCACCTCGCCGTCGACGCGCCCGATCGGGAGCACCTCGTGCATGCGGTTGAGCGTCCGCAGGAACGTCGACTTGCCGCAGCCCGACGGGCCGATGAAGGCGGTCACGGAGCGGGCGTCGATCCCCATCGTGACCCCCTCGACCGCGCGGAAGTCCCCGTAGTAGACGTTCAGGTCCTTGACGTCGATGCGCTTGGCCACGGCCCTCAGCGCTCCTCTCGTGGCTGTGCGGTGGGGGTGACGGGTGCGGGGGCCGCGGTCATGACTTGACCTTGCTGAAGTGGCCGATCGCGCGGCCCGCGATGTTCAGGGCCATCACGATGAGGATCAGCGTGAGCGCCGCACCCCACGTGCGCTGCACCGCGGCGTCGAGGAACTCGGTGCGGTCCTGGTTGATCATCGTGGGCAGCGACGCCATGTTGCCGCTGAACAGGTCCATGTTGATGGACTTGGTGTACGGCCCGAGGATCAGCAGCGGTGCGGTCTCGCCCATGACGCGCGCGAGCCCGAGCAGGACGCCGGTGATGATCCCGGAGAACGCCGTCGGGAGCACGATCTTCACGATGGTCTTCCACTTCGGGACGCCGAGCGCGTAGCTGGCCTCCCGCAGCTCGTTGGGGACGAGCTTGAGCATCTCCTCGGTCGACCGGACGATCGTCGGGACCATGAGCAGCACGAGGGACAGGCTCACGGCGAAGCCGACGCGGGAGAACCCGAACGTCGAGATCCACAGCGCGTAGACGGTCAGCGCGGCGACGATCGACGGGATGCCCGTGAGGATGTCGACCATGAAGCTCACGGCCCGCGCGACACGGCCGCGGCCGTACTCGACGAGGTAGATCGCGGTGAAGATGCCGAGCGGGACCGAGATCGCGGCGGTCACGGCGGCCTGCAGGATCGTGCCGGCCATCGCGTGGTACGCGCCGCCGCCGAAGTCGCGCACGGTGATCCCACGCTGCGAGTTCGTCCACCACGTCGACTCCATGAGCATGTGGTAGCCCTGCGAGACGACGGTCCAGAGGATCCAGACCAGCGGGATCACGGCGACCAGGAACGCGAGGTGCATGACGACCGTCGCGATGCGGTCCTTGACGCGGCGCGACCCGGAGCCGCCGCCGTTCAGGCTGCGCAGCTCGTCGCCCGGCGAGGCGTCGCCCGGGTCCGCTGCGGCGAGGCTCGGGGTCAGGGACGTGGCGCTCACTCGGTGAACCCCTTCCGGCGGTCGATGATGACCCGGGCGATCGCGTTGACCGCGAACGTCAGGAGGAACAGCACGAGCCCCGCGGCGATGTACGCGCCGGTCTTCGACGGGGAGTCGAACTCGGAGGCCGCGTTCGCGATCTTCGAGGCGAACGTCTCGCCGCCGAAGAACAGCGACCAGCTGAAGGCGCCCGTCGTGGTCGACAGGATGATCGTGACCGCGATGGTCTCGCCGAGCGCCCGCCCGAGCCCGAGCATCGCGGCGGAGACGACACCGGGCCGGCCGAACGGGAGCACCGCGGTGCGGATCATCTCCCAGCGCGTCGCACCGAGCGCGAGCGCCGCCTCCATGTGCCCGACGGGCGTCTGCCGGAAGACCTCGCGCGAGAGCGCGGTGATGATCGGCAGGATCATGATCGAGAGCACGATCGACGCGAGGAAGATCGTGCCGGCCTGGACGGCCGTGGGTGCGAAGAGCGGGAACCAGCCGAACGCGCTCTTGAGCGCGTCCTGGAACGGCTGCACGTACGGCATGAGCACCCGCGCGCCCCAGAGGCCGAAGACG
This sequence comes from Cellulomonas jepli, assembly GCF_047229345.1. Taxonomy (NCBI): domain Bacteria; kingdom Bacillati; phylum Actinomycetota; class Actinomycetes; order Micrococcales; family Cellulomonadaceae; genus Cellulomonas; species Cellulomonas jepli. Next base: position 9,323 of record NZ_JBFTER010000102.1, read on the forward strand.
ATCGACGGCACCGCGGCGAGCAGGTCTACGAGGTACGCGAACGGCTTGGCGACGCGGGCCGGCGCGTAGTGCGTGAGGTAGAGCGCGACGCCCATGGCGATCGGCACGGCGATCGCCATCGCGACGACCGACGAGATGATCGTGACCCAGAGCAGCGGCGCGATGCCGAAGCGCAGGTTGTCCGGGTCGGCGACGCTCCACTCGCGCGACGTCAGGAAGCTCGCGCCGTTCGCGGCCAGGGAGGGCCACGCCTTGCTGATGAGGTAGACCCCGACGATCACGACGAGCGCGACGACGACGGCGCTCGACCCCCCGGCGAGCATCTTGAAGGCGCGGTCGGGCCCGCGCGAGAGACCCTGCTTCAGGCCCTCGGGGCCCGGCGGCGCGCCGGGAACGCGCGGCGTGCTGGTGGTCGTGGCCATCGGCGTCCTTCAGTCGGTGCTGGGCGGTGCTGGGGTGTGCGTCGGGCTCTGCGGCGGTGCGCCCCGAGTCGTGCGTGCCGCCGTCCCGGCCCTCCCTCGTGGGGTGGACCGGGACGACGACGACCCGTCCGGTGCTGCCGGGCCGGGTGCGGCCCCGCAGCGCGTGGAGGTCAGGTCAGGCGATGGCCTCGATCGCGGCCAGGACGTCGGTCTGCACGTCCTCCGGCAGCGGCGCGTAGCCGATCTCGACGAGGCCCTCCTGGACCTCGGGCGAGGCGAAGTGCGTGAGGAACGCCTTGACGCCGGCCGTGGCGGCCTCGTCGAGGCCCGCCGAGCACACGATCTCGTACGTCACGAGGACGATCGGGTAGGCGCCCTCCTCCTGCGTCGCGTAGTCGAGCTTGAGGGCGAGGTCGTTGCCCTCGCCGACGCGCTCGGCCGTGGCGACCGAGGTCGCGACCGTCTCGGCCGTGAGCTCGATGGCGCCGGAGCCGTTGTCGATCTGCGCGATGCCGAGGTCGTTGTCCTTGGCGTACGACCACTCGACGTAGGTGATCCCGCCGGCCGTCGTCGCGACGCCCTCGGAGACCCCGGCCGACTTCTCGCGGCCCTCACCGACACCGGAGGACGGCCACGACTTGCCGGCCTCGTCGGTCCACACGCCACCCGAGGCGGCGTTGAGGTACTTCGTGAAGTTGTCGGTCGTGCCCGACTCGTCCGAGCGGAAGAACACGTGGATGTCCTCGGCCGGGAGCGTCGCGCCCTCGTTGAGCGCCGCGATCGCCGCGTCGTCCCAGGTCGTGATCTCGCCGCGGAAGATCTTGGCCGTCGTGGCCGCGTCGAGCACGAGCTCGTCGACGCCCTCGAGGTTGTAGGCCACCGCGATCGGGCCGGTCACCATCGGGATGTTCCACGCCGGGCCGGCCTCGCAGCGCGCCTCGGCGGCCTCGACCTCACCCTTGTCGGCGTTGAGCGCCGAGTCCGAGCCCGCGAACTCGACCTGGCCGGCCGTGAACTGCGTGATGCCGGCACCGGAACCCGTCGGGTTGTAGTTCACGGTGATGTCGGGGCAGACCTCCTCGAACGAGGCGATGGCCTGCTCGATCGCGTTCTTCTGCGCGGACGACCCCTCGGCGTTGAGCGTTCCGCCCTCGCCGCAGTCGATGTCGCTGCCCCCCGCGGTCACAGCGGCGGAGTCCGCCGTCCCCTCGCCACCGGCGTTGTTGTCGGACCCGCAGGCCGCGAGCGCCAGAGACGAGACGAGCACGACACCGACCAGACCGGTCTGTCGTGCGAGCTGCCGAACCTTCACGGGAATCCCTCTCCTGATGCTTCGTCGTAGACCCACCGGACCCCGGGGGCCTCGGTGCGCCACAGACGCTAAGGAGAGGAAGTGACCGCGTGGCCCGCCGGAGATGAACCCCCGGTGAACGGTGGTCGACGGTTACCGGCCAGGCCTTGCGGCGCGGAGCGTCAGGACGCTTCGTCCGTGTCGGCGATCTTGTACCCGAGGCCGCGCACGGTCTGCAGCATCGTCGGGTTGGCCGGGTCGTCCTCGATCTTGGCGCGCACGCGCTTGACGTGCACGTCGAGCGTCTTGGTGTCCCCGACGTAGTCGGAGCCCCAGATGCGGTCGATGAGCTGGCCGCGGGTGAGCACGCGGCCCGCGTTGCGCAGCAGCAGCTCGAGGAGCTCGAACTCCTTGAGGGGGAACGCGACGAGCGCGCCGCGCACGTGCACGGTGTGCCGCTCGACGTCGAGGCGGACCGGGCCCACCTCGAGCGTCCCGTCGTCGAGGTCGTCCTCGGCCGTGGGGCTCGGGGCGGCCGGCGCCCCGCGGCGGCGCAGCACCGCGCGGACGCGCGCGAGCAGCTCGCGGAACGAGTACGGCTTGGTGACGTAGTCGTCGGCGCCGATCTCCAGCCCGACGACCTTGTCGATCTCGCCGTCCTTCGCGGTCAGCATGATGACCGGGACGTCGCTCGTGCGGCGCAGCTCGCGGCACACCTCGGTGCCGGAGAGGCCCGGCAGCATGAGGTCGAGCAGGACGAGGTCGGCGCCGCCGTCGGCGAAGCGCTCGAGCGCCTCCGGGCCCGTCGCGGCCGTCACCACCTCGAAGCCCTCGCGCTCGAGCTGGTACGTGAGCGGGTCGCGGTAGGACTCCTCGTCCTCGACCAGCAGGATCCGGGTCACCGGGCGGCTCCTTCGTGCGCGGGGTCGTCCCCGCCTGTGGCGGGTGCGGGGGGCGTGGTGCGCGGGGTCGCGCGGTCCGTGGTCGCGCGGTCCGGCACGGCCGCGGCCTGGGCGGGCGCCGGCGTCGGCAGCGTGCCGATCGTGCGGGCGGCGGGCGGCGCGGCGAGCAGCTGGTCCGGCACGGCTCCCACGGGCAGGCGCAGCGTGAACGTCGAGCCCTTGCCGGGGCGCGACCACACGGTGACCTCGCCGCCGTGGTCGGCCGCGACGTGCTTGACGATGCTCAGGCCGAGCCCGGTGCCGCCCGTGTCGCGGGAGCGTGCCGGGTCGACGCGGTAGAACCGCTCGAACACGCGGTCCTGCTCGTCGGACGCGATGCCGATGCCCTGGTCGACGACGGCGACCTCGACGAGCCCCTCGACCGCCCGCACCCCGATGCCGACGTGCGCCCCGTCCGGTGAGTAGGCGACGGCGTTGTCGAGCAGGTTGCGCACCGCGGTCACGAGCAGCGCGTGGTCGCCGTACACGGTCAGGCCGCGCTCGCCGCCGACGTCGAGCCGGATCTGCTTGGCGCTCGCCGCGGTGCGGGCCCGGTCGACGGACTCCTCGATGACGGCGTCGACGTCGACGACCGCGATGTCCTGCAGCGCGCCCGCGACCTGCAGCCGGGACAGCTCGATGATCTCGTGGACGAGCGCCGAGAGCCGTGCGGCCTCCCCGCGCATCCGCCCGGCGAAGCGGCGGACCGCCTCCGGGTCGTTCGCGGCGTCCTGCACCGTCTCGGCGAGCAGCGACAGCGCCCCGACCGGGGTCTTCAGCTCGTGCGAGACGTTGACGACGAAGTCGCGCCGGATCGCCTCGAGGCGCCGGGCCTGGGTGCGGTCCTCCGCGAGCACGAGCAGGTGGCGAGGGCCGACCTGCGCGACGCGGACCTGGAGCATGAGGGTGCCGGGCCCGACGGGACCGCGCGGCAGCTCGAGCTCCTCGTCGCGGATCACGCCCGAGCGGCGCACGTCAGCGATCAGGTCCCGGATCGCGGCGTGCACGACCTGCCCCTCGCGCACCACGCCGAGCGCGTACGCGGGCGGGCTCGCCCGCACCACGCGGTCGTCGTCGTCGAGCACGACGGCCGCCGAGCGCAGCACCGCGAGCACGCGCACCAGACCCTCGTCGAGCTCGCGCTCGGGCTGCGCGGGCACGCTGTACTGCGCACGCTCGCTCCACCGGAACGCCGCCACGGCGACGACCCCGACGACGAGACCGAGCAGGCCGGCGACGACCGCCACGATTCCACCAGGACCATCCACGTCAGCCAGCGTACGGTCGCCTCGAGGCGCCCCCGGACGAGCACCGGCCGGGCGGACCGATGGCCTCCCGATGTTCACCTCGGGGCGGGGATCCGTTCACCTCCGGGTGCGAACGTGACGGTCGCGCGCACCAGCACGCAGAGAGTAGGGACCATGCGGCAGATCTTCGAGGCCGAGCTGACACAGCTCGGCGACGACCTCGCGGCGATGAGCCGCCTGGTCGAGCACGCCATCACCAACGCGGGGATCGCGCTGCTCACGGCAGACCTCCAGCTCGCGGAGACCGTCATCGCGGACGACGTCGCGATCGACGCGATCGAGCGGGACCTCGACGAGCGCTGCGTGCTGCTCCTCGCGCAGCAGCAGCCCGTCGCGACGGACCTGCGCGTCGTCGTCTCGGCGCTGCGCATGAGCGCGACGCTCGAGCGCATGGGGGACCTGGCCCGGCACATCGCGCAGGTCGCGCGCCGCAGCTACCCGCGCGTCGCCGTCCCGAACTCGCTCTCGGGGACGTTCACCGAGATGCACGAGGCCGCGGCGCGTGTCGCGAAGCGGACCACCGACGTGCTGACGACGCGTGACCTCGAGGTCGCGCAGAGCATCGAGCGCGACGACGACCTGCTCGACTCGCTGCACGCCGACACCTTCACCGCGCTGCTCGGCGTCGGCTGGAACGGCAACCCGCAGGAGACGGTCGACGTCACGCTGCTCGGGCGCTACTACGAGCGCTTCGGCGACCACGGGGTCTCGGTCGCCCGCCGCGTGACGTACCTCGTCACGGGGACGTTCGAGGACACGCGCGCCGCACGGTAGACGGCTCGACCCCGCTCGACCCCCCGGGGTCGGGCCCCGTCACGAGGCGCTGGGGGGCGCCGGCGAGGCTCACGACCCCGGGTACGACGAACGCCGCGGAGCACCGGACGGTGCACCGCGGCGTTCGTCGTGCTCCGCCGCCGCTCGGGCCGCCCTGCCCCGCCCGGCGACGGGCACCGGGCGGGGCTGGCGGGTGGGCGGGCGGGCGGGAGCGGCGGGCCGTGCGGGCCGGGCCTACTTGCCCTGGTTCGCCACCGCGGCGATGGCCGCCGCCGCCGCGTCCGGGTCGAGGTACTCGCCGCCGCGCGTCACGGGCTTGAGGGTGTCCTCGTCGAGCTCGTAGCGCAGCGGGATGCCGGTGGGGATGTTGATGCCGGCGATCGTCGCGTCGTCGACGTCGTCGAGGTACTTCACGATCGCGCGGATCGAGTTGCCGTGCGCCGCCACGAGCACCGTCTTGCCCTGCTGCAGGTCGGGGACGATGTCGCTGTGCCAGTACGGCAGCGAGCGGTCGAGGACCTGCGCGAGGGCCTCGGCGCGCGGGATGGGCTCGCCGGCGTAGCGCGCGTCGGCGTCCTGCGAGAACTCCGAGCCGAGCTCGATGTCCGGCGGCGGCACGTCGTACGAGCGGCGCCAGAGCATGAACTGCTCGTCGCCGTACTCGTCGCGGATCTGCTTCTTGTCCTTGCCCTGGAGCGCGCCGTAGTGGCGCTCGTTGAGGCGCCAGCTGCGCTTCACGGGGATCCAGTGGCGGTCGGCGGCGTCGAGCGCGAGGTTCGCGGTGGTGATCGCGCGGCGCAGGAGCGACGTGTGCACGACGTCGGGCAGCACGCCCGCGTCCGTCAGCAGCGTCCCGCCGCGCTTGGCCTCCTCGACCCCCTTCGCGGAGAGCTGGACGTCGACCCAGCCGGTGAAGAGGTTCTTGGCGTTCCACTCGCTCTCGCCGTGGCGGAGCAGCACGAGGGTGTAGGTCATGGGTTCATCCTGCCGCACCCGCGCGGGAGCGCACCGGGGACGTTCGGCCCGTGAGCAGCGTCAGGAGCGGCGGCGCGCGGCCGCGAGCGCGTAGACCTTGAGCACCTGCTCGGCGGCGCCGTCCCACCCGAAGCGCTCGGCGTGGCGCCGCGCACCGAGCCCGAGCGTCGCGCGCACCGCGTCGTCGGCGAGGACCTCCTCGATCGCGTCGGCCCAGACCGCGGGGTCGTGCCCGTGCACGAGCCGGCCCGACACCCGGTCGGTCACGACCGAGCGCAGCCCGCCCACCGCGGACGCCAGGACGGGCGTGCCCGACGCCTGCGCCTCGACCGCGACGAGCCCGAACGACTCGCTGCGCGACGGCATCGCGACGACGTCGGCGGCCCGGTACCAGCGCGCGAGCTCGGCGCGCGGCACGGGCGGCCGGAACAGGACGTGGTCGGTGAGACCGGTCGTCGCGGCGAGGGCCTCGAGCTCGCGGACCGCCGTCGGGCGACCGCTCGGGCCGCCCAGCACGACGAGCAGCGGGACGCCGCGGCCGTCCCCGGCGCGCTGCGCGAGCACGCCGAGCGCGCGGACGAGCACGTCGGGCGCCTTGAGGGGCTGGACGCGGCCGGCGAACAGCACGACCCGCCGGTCGAGCGGGAGCCCCAGCGCGCGGCGGGCCTCGGCGCGGCCGTCGGGGCCGCCCGGCGCGAACAGCTCGAGGTCCACGCCCGGGGCCACGACGTGCACGCGCTCGGGGTCCGCGTCGTAGAGCGCCACGAGGTCGTCGCTCTCCTCCGCGGTGCTCGCGACGAGCGCGTCGGCCTCCGCCACGACCTGCTCCTCGCCGATGATCCGGCCCGTCGGCTCTGCGGTGTCGCCCGGCGCGAGCGACGCGTTCTTGACGCGCGCCATGGTGTGCATCGTGTGGACCAGCGGGACCTCCCACCGGTCCGCGGCGAGCCAGCCGACCTGGCCCGAGAGCCAGTAGTGCGAGTGCACGACGTCGTACCAGCCCGGCCGGCGCGCGGCCTCCGAGCGCAGCACCCCGGCCGTCATCGCGCAGAGCTGGCCGGGCAGGTCGTTCTTGTCGAGCCCCTCGAACGGCCCCGCGGGCACGTGGTGGACGAGCACCGGGGGAACGACGCCGGGCTCGACGTGCTCGGCGAGCAGCACGCGCCGGGAGTCCTCCCGGGAGAGGGTGTCGCCGCGCGCGTCGGTCCCGGGCAGCACGACCGTCTCGGGCAGGGCCGACGACGTGGCGCGCGTGAAGATCTCGACGCGCGCACCCCGGCGCGCGAGCGCCCGCGACAGCTCCGAGACGTAGACGTTCATGCCGCCCGCGTCGCCCGTGCCGGGCTGATCGAGCGGGGACGTGTGCACCGAGAGCATCGCGACGCGCGGCAGCTCGGTGGTCACGGGCGCTCCAGGGTCGGGTCGGGCGGTCTCAGGGATCGGGTCACCGGGTTCGGGCCTGTTCCCAGCGTGCACCCGCACCACGGCGGGGGCCCGTCGTGCGTCCATTGTCTCGCGTCTCGGACGCCCGGTCGTCGCCGCGGGCAACCGGGTGCGCAGGATCGTCCGCGCCGGGGCGGAGCGCCGCCGAGGGGGACGGCCGGACCCGAGGGCACCCCGGCGAGCGCCTGCGTCTCGCGGTCGACGGCAGCCCGGGGACGTCAGCGGACGGGCACCACGCACGCGGGCGCGGGCAGCGGGAGGACCCCCGCCGGGACCTCGGCACCCGGCGCGAACGTGACCAGGGCGCCGGTGACCTGCTCCGCGACGACCGTCCAGCCGTCGACGACCGCATGGTGCCGCGGCCAGTCGCCCGCGCCGAGGGGGACGTCCCGGACGTGCGTCAGCAGGCCGTCGGCGCCGACCGCGAGCTCGGCGAGCACGCCGGCCGCGCGCACGCCGACGAGCAGCCGGTCGCCGTCGAGCGTCACGTGCGAGGGCAGGACGCGCGGGGCGACGCCCGTCACGTCGTCGACCGGCGCAGCCGTGCGGCCCGCGGGCAGGACCTGCACCGGCTCGCCCGACGCCGTCGCCGCGTCCCACGCGAGCACGTGCACCGTGACGTCGAGCTCGCCCACGACGTACGCGTGGCGCCCGTCGCCGGAGAAGACGAGGTGGCGCGGGCCCGTGCCCGGTGGGAAGGTCGCCGCGACGCCGTCCTCCGCGAGGCGGCCGTCGGCCTCGACGCGGAAGCGCCGGAGCTCGTCGGTCCCCAGGTCGCACACGAGCACGTGCGCGGCACCGGGCGCGAGCGCGACGAAGTGGGCGTGCGGCGACTCCTGACGGCTCGCGTCGGGCCCGCTGCCCTCGTGCCCGAGCACCTGCACCGGCCCGCCGGACGCGAGCACCTCGGGCACGAACGCGCCGTCCGCGTCGAGCGGCAGCACCGCGAGCGTGCCCGACGAGTAGGTGGCGACGTACAGGGTCCGCGCGTCCGGGCTCAGCAGGAGGTGGCAGGGGTCCGCGCCGCCCGACGCGACCGTCGCGAGCGGCTCGAGCCGCACCCGCCCGGCGCTGTCGGCCGGGCGCACGCTGCTGGACGCGGCACCGTGCGCTGCCTGACCGTCGGTCTCGCCGCCCGCAAGGGCGTCGCCCGAGCCGTCGTCGGCCCCTGCGCCGCGCACCGCGAACGCCGTGACCGTCCCCTCGGACTGCTCCCCCACCGCGTAGAGCACGCGCCCCGACGGGTGCGCGGCCACGAACGACGGCGCAGGCGTCGCGACGACCTGCCGGGCGTCGCGGAGGCCGCCCGTGGCGAGGTCGAGCGTCACGCGCCAGACGCCCTCGCCGAGGCCCGCGGGGGTGCCCGCCCCCGCGGCCGGGTAGGTGCCGACCCACAGGTCGCGCGACTCCGCGGTCGGGGCGGGCGCCGGCGTGGAGCCGGTCGACGGGGTGGTCGTGGGGAAGGTGCGCGGCTGCTCGGTCACGGGAGCCGAGCGTAGGCGGTGCGCCGGGCTCGGGCCGGGTGCGTCCGGCGGGCACCCCCGGGGACCGGTGGGCGCCCACCACGGGCCAGGGGCGCGCGGCGTCGACACGGGTCCGGGTGCGCGCGGCGTCGACACGGGTCGGGGGTACGCGCGGAGTCGCGAGGCCCGGGTCGGGGTGCGCGCGGTGTCGCGAGGCCCGGGTCAGGGCGCGCGCAGCGCCGCGAGCCGCTGGAGCCGGTACCTCGTCGTGCGCTGGAGCAGGACGGGGTACACGTGGAAGGGCACCGCGAGCGCGGCGGACCACACCGCCACCGCCGGGCGCCCGAGCACGAGGCCGACGGCGGCGAGCAGCGCCGTGAGCCCGAGCAGCAGCAGGTGCGCGCCCTCCGACCGGCGCGTCCCGGTCTCGAGGGCGTCGAGCGTCGCGCGCGTGCCGTCGAACCCCCGACCGGAGTCGACCGACCGGTTCCAGCCCACGGCGCCGAGCGCGCGCCGGAACGCCTCGACGCCGCACCGGCGGTACCAGCGGAGCTCCGCGCGCCGCACCGGCGTCCAGCGCCGCGGCAGCCGGCGCTCGGGCTCGCGCAGGACCACGGCCGCCCAGCACAGGCCCGTCCACTGCGCGCCCCACGCGAGCACGCCCGCGTCGACGACCCCCCACGCGAGCGCGAGCAGGGCGAGCACCGCGGCCGTCACGGCGACGTCGACGACCGCACGCGATCGACGACGCGGCCGTCGACGGGTTCGCGGTCGCGATCGACGAGTACCAGGCGGTCGTCCCGCGCCT
>NZ_JBFTER010000103.1:0-18684 GCF_047229345.1 Cellulomonas jepli
GGGTGGCGGAGGCGCCGCAGGCGCGGGCGACGGGGTGGCGGACGCCGCGGCCCGCTTCCTCGGGGCCGCTGCCGGTGCCGCTTCGGGGGCACCGGCGGGCGCGGCCGGCGCGGTGGCCGGCGTGCGCGGGTTCGCGGCGCGAGGCGTCCGGGTGCGCGCCGGCCGAGGGGTCGCCGCAGCGGCGTCCGGGCCGGTCGGGGGAGGTGTCTGCGTCACACGACGAACCTATCCACTCCTTCCCCGTGCGGGCATCCGCTGGGGCGTGTCCCGGTCGGGCGGCCCCGACGCGTTCACACGCCCGTGACGTGGGTGGGGTGTGCCGGGGCTGCGACGTGCGTACGCTCGGGCACGTGAGAGCCATCCGACGATTCACGGTCCGTACCCTCCTGCCGGTCGAGCTCGCTGACCTGGACGAGCTCGCCCACAACCTCCGATGGTCGTGGCACGCGCCCACGCGGGACCTGTTCGCGGAGATCGACCGCGACCTGTTCGCGCAGGTCGGGCGCGACCCCGTGGCGCTGCTGGGTGCCCTGGCGCCCGAGCGTCTCGCCTCGCTCGCCGGGGACGAGGCCTTCGTCCAGCGCGTCCGCGAGACCGTCGAGGACCTCCACCACTACCTGAGCGCCCCGCGCTGGTACCAGCAGCAGAGCGACGACGCGCGCGGCAGCCTGCCCACGTCGATCGCGTACTTCTCGCCCGAGTTCGGCATCACCTCGGTCCTCCCGCAGTACTCCGGTGGCCTCGGGATCCTTGCGGGCGACCACCTCAAGAGCGCCTCCGACCTCGGCGTGCCGATCGTCGGCGTCGGCCTGCTGTACGGCGCCGGGTACTTCAAGCAGTCCCTCACGCGCGACGGCTGGCAGGTCGAGACGTACCCGGTGCTCGACCCCGACGGCCTCCCGCTGACGCTCGTGCGCGAGGAGGACGGCACGCCCGCCGTCGTCACGGTCGACCTGCCCGGCGGGCGCGTGCTGCACGCGCACGTGTGGAGCGCCGCCGTCGGCCGCGTCCCGCTGCTCATGCTCGACTCGAACGTCCCCGAGAACGACGAGGCCGCGCGCCGCGTCACCGACCGCCTGTACGGCGGCGGCGGCGAGTACCGCCTGCAGCAGGAGCTCCTGCTCGGCGTCGGCGGCGTGCGCGCGCTGCGGCTCTGGTCGCGCCTGACCGGCGCGCCCGAGCCCGAGGTCTTCCACATGAACGAGGGCCACGCGGGCTTCCTCGGCGTCGAGCGGATCCGCGAGCTCGTCACCGAGAAGGGCCTCGGCTTCGACGAGGCGCTCGAGGCCGTGCGCGCCGCGACCGTGTTCACGACGCACACCCCCGTGCCCGCCGGCATCGACCGGTTCGAGGCGAAGCTCGTCGCGCAGTACTTCGGCGGGGACCGCGCGGTCGAGGGGCTCCCGGTCGAGCGCGTGCTCGCGCTCGGCGCCGAGGACCACGAGGGCGGCGACCCGCTGCTGTTCAACATGGCGCTCATGGGCCTGCGGCTCGGCGGGCGCGCGAACGGCGTCTCGCTGCTGCACGGCGCGGTCTCGCGCGGGATGTTCAGCGGGCTGTGGCCGGGCTTCGACGACGCCGAGGTGCCGATCAGCTCGATCACGAACGGCGTGCACGCCCCGACCTGGGTCGACCGCCGCCTCGTCGACGTCGCGGCCCGCGCGCTGAGCGCCGACGAGATCGCGACCGGCAACGGCTGGCTGCGCGAGGACGGCGTGAGCGACCAGGCCCTCTGGGAGCTGCGCCGCACCCTGCGCGCCCAGCTCGTCGAGGACGCGCGCTCGCGGCTGCGGTCCTCCTGGAAGCAGCGCGGGGCGAGCCCGGCGGAGCTCGGCTGGGTCGACGACGTGCTCTCGCCCGACGTGCTGACGATCGGGTTCGCGCGCCGCGTGCCGACGTACAAGCGCCTGACGCTCATGCTGCGCGACCCCGAGCGCCTGCGCTCGCTGCTGCTCGACCCCGAGAAGCCGGTCCAGCTCGTCATCGCGGGCAAGTCGCACCCCGCCGACGACCAGGGCAAGCGCCTCATCCAGCAGCTCGTCCGGTTCACCGACGAGGCCGACGTCCGCCACCGCATCGTGTTCCTGCCGAACTACGACATCGCGATGGCCAAGACGCTCTACCCCGGCTGCGACGTGTGGCTCAACAACCCGCTGCGCCCGCTCGAGGCGTGCGGGACGTCGGGCATGAAGGCCGCGCTCAACGGCGGGCTCAACCTCTCGATCCTCGACGGGTGGTGGGACGAGTGGTTCGACGGCGAGAACGGCTGGGCGATCCCGACGGCCGACGGCGTCGAGGACCCGGACCGCCGCGACGACCTCGAGGCGTCGGCGCTCTACGACCTCATCGAGAACCAGGTCGCCGCGCGCTTCTACGACCGTGACGACGCCGGGCTGCCGGTGCACTGGCTGAGCATGGTGCGCCACACGCTCGCCACGCTGGGCCCGAAGGTCCAGGCCACGCGCATGGTCGCGGACTACGTGCAGCACCTGTACGTGCCCGCCGCGGCCGGCGGTCGCTCGCTCAACGGCTCGGCCGACTACGACGGCGCGCGCGAACTCGCCGCGTGGAAGAGCAAGGTCCGCACCGGCTGGTCGCAGGTCCGCGTCGACCACGTCGAGTCCGGCGGCGTCGGCGAGGTCGCGAAGGTCGGCGACACGCTGCACGTCAAGGCGTACATCTCGCTCGGCGAGCTGAGCCCGCAGGACGTCGAGGTGCAGGTCGTGCACGGCAAGGTCTCGGAGGCCGACGAGCTCGGCTCGTTCACCGTCGCGGCGCTCGCACCGACCGAGACGTTCGAGGCCGGGCGCCACGCGTTCGCGGGCGACGTCCGGCTCGACGCCTCGGGGCCGTTCGGGTACACCGTGCGCGTCGTGCCCAAGCACAAGGGCCTGAGCTCGATCGCCGACGTGGGGCTGGTCGCCAACGCGGCGTCCTGACCGCACCGCACGTCCCGTGGGGCCCGTCGCCGATCACCGGCGGCGGGCCTCACCGCTGTCCCCGCCGGCCCGTCGGTACGCGGGCGTGGCCGGACGGAGCCCCCGAGGCGGGTGCGGGCGTCAGTCCCCGAGCTCGGCGGCGAGCGCGCGCCCCGCGGTGCGGCCGGTGTGCAGGCAGCCGCCGAGGAACGTGCCCTCGAGCGCGCGGTGGCCGTGCACGCCGCCGCCGCCGAAGCCCGCGGCCTCGCCGACCGCCCACAGCCCGGGCAGCACCGTGCCGTCGGGGCGCAGCGCGCGTGCCGAGGTGTCGGTGAGGACGCCGCCGAGCGTCTTGCGGGTGAGCACCGAGAGGCGCACCGCTAGCAGCGGCCCGTGCGCGGGGTCGAGCATCGCGTGCGGCTTCGCGACGCGGATCACGCGGTCGACGACGTACCGGCGGGCCATCGCGGTCGCGACGACCTGGTGGTCCTTGCCCAGCCCGGACGCGACCTGCTGGTCCCGCTCACGGATCGTGCGCTCGAGCGCGTCGGGGTCGATGCGGCGGGTGCCGGTCAGCGCGTTCATCCGCGCGGCGAGGTCGGCCGGAGTGTCGGCCCACAGGAACTCGGGCGACTCCTCGGCGAACGCCTCGACCGGCCCGACCGCGCCCGGGAGCACGCGCTGCAGCAGCAGGCGCACGTCCTTGCCGGTCAGGTCGGGGTTCTGCTCGGAGCCCGAGAGCGCGAACTCGGAGCCGAGGATCGTCCTGTCGAGCACGAACCACGAGTGGTCGTCGCCCCGGCCGGCGATGTGCTGGAGCGCGCCGAGGGAGTCGAACCCGGGGAAGAGCGGGGCGGGGAGCCGGTGGCCGTCGGCGTCGAGCCACAGCGAGCTCGGGCCGGCCAGGATCCGGATGCCGTGCCGGCCCCACACGGGGGAGTGGTTGGTGATGCCCTCGGGGTAGTGCCACATGCGGTCCTCGTGCACGACGGCGGCGCCCGCGTCCCGTGCGGCGACGATCCCCGAGCCGTCGACCGAGTCCGGGACACCGGAGAGCATGCGCTCCGGGAGCCGGCCCGCCGTCGTCGGCCACGTCGCGCGCACGAGGTCGTGGTTCGCGCCGATGCCGCCCGTCGCGACGACGACCGCGCTCGCGGACACCTCGAAGCCGCCGACGACCTCGCGCGGGCTCGGCACGGCCCGCTCGACCGCGGCTGCCGCGAGGACGTCACCGCGCACGCCGACGACCCGCCCGTCGCGCTCCACGAGGCCCGTCGCCCGGTGCCGCGTGCGGACGTCGACGAGCCCGGCGCGGTGCGCGTCGAGCAGCGCCCGGGCGAACGGCTCGACGATCCCCGGCCCGGTGCCCCACGTGACGTGGAAGCGCGGGACCGAGTTGCCGTGGCCCCCGGCGAGGCCGCCGCCACGCTCGGCCCACTGCACGAGCGGGAACCACCGCACCCCGAGGCCGTGCAGCCAGGGCCGCAGCTCGCCGGCCGCGAAGTCGACGAAGCTCTCCGCCCACGCCCGCCCGTGGTGGTCAGGACTGCCCGGGCCGGTGTCGGGCGCGAAGCCGGCGGAGCCGAGCCAGTCCGCGAGCGCGAGCTCGGCGGAGTCGTGCACGCCGAGGCGGCGCTGCTCGGGGGAGTCGACGAGGAACAGCCCGCCGAACGACCACCACGCCTGTCCGCCGATGCCCGACGACGGCTCGGTGTCCAGCAGGAGCACCCGGCGCCCGGCGCGCGTCAGCTCGGCGGTGGCGACGAGCCCGGCGAGGCCCGCACCGATGACCACGACGTCGGCGTTGTCCGTCATGCGGGCACCCTACCCGCGGCGGGGGTCGCTCCTGAGGCGTATGCCTGCGCGGCACCCGGTCGCGCTCGCGGTGGATGCGCGCGAGGCGCCGGGCCCTCGACGATGGGAGCCATGACGACGACCCGCACGGCGCCCCGCGTCCTGACCGCCCTGGCCTCCGGCCTGACCACGACCGCTTGGTACGCGACCCCGGACGTCCTCACCTCCCGCACCGCACGCGCCTGGGTGAAGGCCGGCCTGGTCGCGGCGTCCGTCGCCGTCGAGCTCCCGCAGCTGCGTGCCGAGCTCGCCTCCCGCCGTGCTGCTGCTGCAGCCGCTCCCGACGGCCGGGCGTCGACCGAGCGGTCCGCGAGCGCGGACGGCTCGGTCAATGCGGACGGCACGGTCGGTGCGGACGGCGCCGGCGGTGCGCCGGGCACGCTGGGCGCGGAGCGCGCCCTCGGTGGGGACGACGTGGACCCGTCGCGGTCGCGTGCGTCCCGCGTCCGGGCCGTCGCGCTCGGCGTGCTCGTCGCGGGCGTGGGCGTCGGCTCCCTCGCGGGGACGGTCGCCGCCGAGCGCTGGCTCTTCCAGCGGGGTGAGGCGCGCGCCGCGGCGGGGGTGCGGTTCGCCCACACCCGCGCCGCGGTGGTCCTCGGTGCGCTCACCGTCGCGCTCTCGCTGATCCCGTCCCCGGCCGACGACGAGGACGCCGGCGACGCGGGCGTCCGCACGTCCTGAGCGGGGCACCGGGGCGCCGGGTCGTCGGGGTTGTGGGTGCCGGGGCGCCGGGCCCGCGCGGTCGCGGCGCCGGCGCCCCCGGTCAGCCCGTGAGCTGCGCGAGCACGCGCGCGGGCAGCCACCGCGACGCCGACTCGAGCATCCCGACGAACGCCACGACGAGCCCGTAGGTCGCGTACAGGCTCACCGGCACCGCGAGGAGCCACTCGCGCACCGAACCCGTCCGTCCGAGCACGGGCACCCCGCCCCAGCCATTGCGCTGCCACACGCGCCGCAGCACCCGGTTCTCCGCCCACCACCGCGGAGGGTCGGGCGTCCACGGCCACAGCAGCGGCACCCCGCCGGTCGTCAGCGCGTCGCCGAGCACGTGCACGGCCGCGCCGAGCCCGACGCACACCGCGAGCCACGTGGGGTCCTCGGGGGCGAAGACCGTGATCGCCGCGGCGACGCCGGTCGCGAGCAGCCACGAGCGGAGCCAGGTGGCGTCGCTCGTCATGCGCAGGGCCTTCGCGGCGTACGCGACGAGCAGCAGCGAGATCACGCCGGCGCCGACGGCGAGCGTCCCGACCGGGCTCGGCACCCGCACGGCGCCGAGCAGTGCGCCGAGGGCCGCGAACACCAGGATGCCCAGCAGCGAGTGCGTGCCGTGCCGGTGACCGCCCGAGACGTGCGCGACGCCGCGGGTGACGAGGCGCGAGAGGGGCGGCAGCGAGTGGCTGATCGTGCCGGCGTGGTGGTCGGCGTCGGGCAGCATCGCGGCACCCGCGCACACCGCGGCGCCGATCAGCAGCCCGCTCGAGTGCACCGGGTACCACCCGAGCATCAGCGGTCCGGAGCCGGCGACGGCGAACCAGGCCGCGGCCCCGGTCGCCGCGTGGTTCGCGCCCATCATCGTGCCGAGCTCTCCCGTCGTGCCGTCGTCGCCGACGGACCTCGACGGCCCGCCCGGCGCCGGAACCTACTACGGCACGAACACGGGCGGATCGTGATAGAAGGCGCAGGTCAGGGCGGTGCCGGGCCGGGATCGGTGCGCTGCGTCAGGGCGTGGTGCGTGTCAGGTAGACCCGCATGCTCAGCGCCTCGACCAGCACGCGCTCCCCGGGCGCCGGGTGCAGCGCGCCGTTGATCGCCGCCGCGCTCAGCTCGTCGGGGCGCTCCCACGTGGAGTCCCACGCGAGCTCCCAGCCGGGCCCCGGCGCCGCGGCGAGCGCGACCTCGACGGGATCGAGCGCGCCGTTCACCGCGAGCAGCACGCTGCGGCCCCCGTCGGCCGCGGCCCGGACCATCTGGAGCGTGCGGATCGACGGGTCGTGCCAGCGGGCGTGGTCGAGCTCGACGCCGTCGGGCCCGAACCAGGCGAGGTCCGGCGGGCCGCCCTCCGTCACGGGCGCGCCGGTGTAGAACCGCGTCGCACGCAGCGCCGCGTTCTCCCGCCGCAGGCGCACGAGGTGGCGCGCGGTCGCGAGCATGTCCTGCCGCCACGGTGCGAGGTCCCACGACACCCAGGAGAGCTCGCCGTCCTGGCAGTACGCGTTGTTGTTGCCGAGCTGGGTCCGGCCGAGCTCGTCGCCCGCGGTGATCATGGGCGTCCCGGCGGCGAGCACCAGCGTCGCGAACAGGTTGCGGATCGAGCGGCGGCGCAGCGGCAGGATGTCGGCGCCGACGGAGTCCGCACGCAGCGGACCCTCGATGCCGTGGTTCCACGACCGGTTGTCGTTCGACCCGTCGCGGTTGTTCTCGCCGTTCGCGGCGTTGTGCTTGTGCTCGTAGGCGACGAGGTCGGCCATCGTGAAGCCGTCGTGCGCCGTGACGTAGTTGACCGACGCGACGGGACCGCGCGCGAGCGGCGGGTCGCCGTGGCCGAACAGGTCGACCGAGCCGGCCAGGCGGGTCGCGAGCGCACGGACCCGGTGCCCGGGCAGGCCGTGCGCCGCGCGTGCGGGGTCGGCGAGCCAGAACGAGCGGACGGCGTCCCGGAACCGGTCGTTCCACTCGGCCATCGGCGCGGGGAAGTGCCCCGTGCGCCACCCGCCGGGGCCGACGTCCCAGGGCTCGGCGACGAGCTTGAGCCCGTGCAGGCTCGGGTCGGTCGTGAGTGCGACGAGGAACGGGTGGTCGGGGTCGTAGCCGTCGGGCCCGCGGCCGAGCGTGACCGCGAGGTCGAAGCGGTAGCCGTCGACACCGATCTCGTCGGCCCAGTACCGCAGCGAGTCCAGGGCGAGCTGCACGACCTCGGGGCGCCGGAAGTCGAGGGAGTTCCCGGTCCCGGTCATGTCCGTGAGCGCCGCGGGGGAGCCGCCGTCGTGCAGGTAGTAGCGCGCGTTGTCGAGCCCGCGCCAGCTCAGGTGCTGCCCGGGCAGCCCGCCCTCGCACGTGTGGTTGTAGACGACGTCGAGCAGGACCTCGAGCCCCGCCTCGTGCAGCGCGTGCACGGCGGCGCGCACCTCGGCGAGCACCGCCGCCGGGCCGGCGTCGCGCGCGGCCTGCGTGGCGTACGCCGCGTGCGGGGCGAAGAAGCCGAGGGTGTTGTACCCCCAGTAGTTGGTCAGCCCCCGGTCGAGCAGGTGCGGCTCCGAGGCGGACGCGTGCACCGGGAGCAGCTCGACCGCCGTGACCCCGAGGGACAGCAGGTGGTCGAGCGTCGCGGGGTGCGCGAGGCCCGCGTACGTGCCGCGCCGCTCGGGCGGCAGCGCGGGCAGCTGCTGCGTGAGCCCGCGCACGTGCGCCTCGTAGACGACGGTCTCCGACCAGGGGACGGCCGGCCGGTTGGCGGCGGGGTCGGGACCCAGAGCGCGCACCGCACGGGCGTCGACGACGACCGAGTGCGGCACGTGCGGCGCGGAGTCGCGCGGGTCCGCCGCACCGTAGGGGTCGCCGACGAGGTCGTCGCCGACGACGTGCCCGTAGGTCTCGGGCCGGTGCGCGACCTCGCCGACGAGCCCGCGGGCGTAGGGGTCGACGAGCAGCTTCGCGGGGTTGTAGCGGTGCCCGCCGACGGGGTCCCACGCCCCGTGCGCGCGGAACCCGTACCGCTGACCGGGGGTGACGCCGTCGACGTACGCCCAGAAGACCCCGTGCTCGGGGCCGTCGAGCGGGATGCGCCGCTCGTCCCACGCCGGCGCCGCACCGGCGGACGCGTCCGGGGCGGTCCCGCCGGCCCCGGGCGCGTCGAGCAGGCACAGGTCGACGGCGCGGGCGTGCGGCGCGCGCACGGCGACGCTCACGCCCCCGTCGACGACGTGGACGCCGAGGGGGGGCACGGGCCGGCGGCGGGGCGCGGCGGGCTGGGGCGGTTCGGCGTGGTGCACGGCGCCCATTGTGAACCCCCGACGTTTCCGGCACTGGACACTCGGTGGGTGACCTCGGCCGGTGCGGGTAACGTTCCGCGCGTGAGAATCGTGGTGTGCGTCAAGCACGTGCCGGACATCCAGTCGGAGCGGGCGCTCGGACCCGACGGTCGCGTCGTGCGCGACCAGGGGGACGGGACGCTCAACGAGCTCGACGAGAACGCCCTCGAGGCGGCGCTCGCGCTCGTCGAGGAGCACGGCGGCGAGGTCGTCGCGCTCACCGTCGGGCCGGAGGACGCGGTCGACGCGGTCCGCAAGGGCCTGCAGATGGGCGCCGAGCAGGCGGTCCACGTGCTCGACGACGCGGTCGCCGGGTCCGACGCGTTCGGCACCGCGACGGTGCTCGCCGCCGCGATCCGCCGGATCGGCGCGGACGCGCCCGTCGACCTCGTGGTGACCGGCATGGCCGGGCTCGACGGCCTGACGTCGCTGCTGCCGAGCGCGCTCGCGCACCTGCTCGACCTGCCGCAGCTCACGCTCGCCGCGGAGCTCACGGTCGCCGACGGCGCCGTCACGGTGCGCCGCGAGCTCGACCACGCGAGCGAGGTCCTCACCGCGCCGCTGCCGGCGCTCGTCTCGGTCACCGACCAGGCCAACGACCCGCGCTACCCGAACTTCAAGGGCATCATGGCCGCCCGCAAGAAGCCCGTCGACGTGCTCACGCTCGCCGACCTGGGTGTCGACCCCGCGTCGGTCGGCGGCGACGCCGCGTGGACCGAGGTCGTCGAGGCGGCCCCGCGCCCTGCGCGCGAGAACCGCGTGCTGGTCAACGACGACGGCGAGGCGGGTCTGCGGCTCGCCGCGTGGCTCGTCGAGAACAAGCTGGTCTGAGCACCGAGTCCCGGAGGACCGCACCATCATGACGACGACCCTGACCGGCCCCGTGCTCGTGCTGCTCGACCACGCGTCGACCGGTGCCCTGCGCACGACCGTCCTCGAGCTCCTCACCATCGCCCGCGGGCTCGGCACCGTGCGCGGCGCGTGGGTCGCCGCCGCCGGCACCCCCGCTGCGGCCGGGCCCGACGACGCGACGCTCGCCCAGCTCGGCGAGCACGGCGTCGAGGCCGTGCACGTCGTCGACCTGGGCTCCGCCGACGCGCGGCTCGCCCCGGTCGTCGCGGAGGGCCTCACGGCGCTCGCGACCGGCACGGGGGCGTCGGCCCTGCTGCTGACCTCGTCGTTCGAGAACAAGGAGGTCGCGGCCCACGTCGGGCTCGCGGCGCGCGCCGGTGCCGTCGTCGACGCCTCGGGCGCCGAGGTCGACGACCAGGGCCGCGTCGTCGCCGCGAAGACGGTGTTCGCGGGCACCTGGAACACGCGCTGCGCGATCCGCACGGACCTCGCGGTCGTCGCGCTCAAGGCCAACTCGGTCCAGGCCGTCCCCGCGGACGCCCCGACCGTCCCCGCGATCGAGCGGCTGTCCGTCGCCGTGAGCGAGGCGGCGGGCCGGGCCAGCGTCGTCGAGCACACCGAGCGCGTCGCGTCCGACCGCCCGGCGCTCGGCGAGGCGCAGGTCGTCGTCGTCGGCGGGCGCGGCACCAACGGCGACTTCTCCGCGGTCGAGGAGCTCGCGGACGTGCTCGGCGGGGCGGTCGGCGCCACGCGCGTCGCGACCGACGAGGGCTGGATCGGGCACGACGCGCAGATCGGCCAGACCGGCGTCACGATCGCCCCCAAGCTCTACATCGGCGCGGGCGTCTCGGGTGCGGTCCACCACCGCGGCGGGATGCAGTCGTCCGGCACGATCGTCGCCGTGAACTCCGACCCCGAGTCGCCGATCTTCGAGATCGCGGACTACGGCATCGTGGGCGACCTGTTCACGGTGCTGCCGCAGACCGCGGCCGAGCTGCGACGCCTCCAGGGCTGACGGCGACCGGGCTCGTCCCGGGAACGCACGAACGGGCCGGTGCGGCGGGGACGTCCCCGCCGCACCGGCCCGTCGGCGTCTGTCAGCTCGGTGTCGGTCAGGTCGCCGTGCAGGTCGCGGTGATCCCGCTGCCGCTGCCGGTGGCCTGGAAGCCGACCTCGGTCGCCTGACCGGCGCCGAGCACGCCGTTCCAGCCGACGTTCGTCAGCCGCACCGCGCCGGAGCTCGCGCTGCGGTCCGCGTTCCAGGCGCTCGTGATGGTCGCCCCGGCCGGCAGGGTCAGGCCGACGGTCCAGCCCCGGATCGCCGACGACCCGGCGGTGACCCGCACGCTCACGACGAAGCCGCCGTTCCACTGGTTGACCGAGGTGAGGGCGGTGCAGCCCGTGCCCGGCTGCGCGGTCGGTGTCGGTGTCGGCGTGGTGCTCGGGGTCGGCGTCGGCCCCGAGGTGACCGTCGGCGTCGGCGTCGGCGTCGGCCCCGAGGTGACCGTCGGCGTCGGCGTCGGCGTCACGGTGGGCGTCGGCTCCGGGCCGGCGGGCAGGGTCGGCGTCTGCCAGGAGCGCCACTGCGCGAGCGAGCCCTGCGCGCGGCTCGAGATGCGGACGACGCCGGGTGCGCTGCCGGTACCGAGCAGGAACTTCTGGATGTTCTGCTGCAGCGGCGTGCGCCACTCGGGGCGGTTGGCGCAGTGGCTGCCGTCCTGCACGTCGGACCAGTACGTCAGGTTCTCGCCCGCGCCGAGCGCCCGGTAGACCTCCGCGCCGCCGAGCGCAGCGACGCTCGCGGACCGCGGGCCCAGGTTGGCGATGTGCGGGTTGTCCATGACGAGGAGCCCGCGCGGCGCGACGAGGCCGACGACCTGGTGGGTGTCGATCGGCAGCCGGTCGGGGCTCCCGGTGAAGGTGCCGAACGCGTCGCCGAGCCACGGCTGCTCGCCGTAGGCGCTGCTCAGGCTCTGCGCGCCCTCGCCGGGGATGCCGCGGAAGATCGGCACGCCCGCGCTGCCGGACTCGATGGGCATCGTGAGCGCGATGCGCTGGTCGAACGCGCCCGCGACGAACGCGCCCTTGCCGAACCGCGAGCACCCGGTGACGCCGGTCGCGTCGGCCTTCAGGACCGTGCCGCCCGACTGCTCGATCACGTCGATGATCCGGCTCACGCCCCAGGCCCAGGACATCAGGAGCCCGGTGCTGCTCGACGAGCCGTAGAGCGTGTAGAACGCGCCCTGCTTGTTCGCCCGCCCGGTGCCCTCCTTGCCGACGGCGTACGGGTCGTAGCTGATGACGGCGGCCCCGGCGGCCTTGATCGCGGCGGTGTCGCCGCCGAACCCGCCGTAGACGATCACGGCGGGAAACGGTCCGGTGCCGCTGGGGAGGTCGACCTTGGCGGAGAAGCTCGAGCTCCGGCCCTGGTGGGACGTGGTCACGGTGATGCTGGTCCGCGACACGGACCCGGAGACCGTCGGCCTCGCGGGCTTCTCGCCGTAGACGAATCTCTCGGCGAGCCGGCGCGTGAGCTCACGCTGGCAGCGCCAGTCGGCGCGCGAGGCGATGCGGGTACCGTCCAGGCGCGCGAAGGGGTCGGGCAGCTGGGCGTGGGTGGGCAGCGACGCCGCGTCGGGCAGGGTCGGCACGGCGCAGCCGGCACCCTCGTTCTCGACGGCCGAGGCGAACGGCGCCGCCGCGTGGGCCGTCTCGGCGCGCCGGACGTCGGCGAGCGACGCGGCGGCCGCGAGCGCGGCCACGGCCAGGACGACGACGGTGGCGCGGCGCTTCGAGCGGTCTGGTGCGGTCACAGGGCTCTCCCTCCGGGTGGAGGCGACGCCTCGCCATCGAGGAGACCGCGAAACTATCGCCCTTCTTCCCGGGATCCTTCCCGGTCGACCCGAGAGTCCGGGCCGGCGGAGGTGCTGTCCAGCGACTGAAACCCTTTGGTCGCATCTTCACCGGTGGAAAGCGGCGCGGGTCCGTCGCAGGGCCGCGACCAGCGGCTACGCGCGCGGCCGTTCACGACAGCGCGACCCGGCGGTCGCACGAGCGGCGGTGGTGCCGGCGCGAGCGATGTGCGAGCTCACACGCGCAACTTTCGGGCCCGGCGTCAGGCGAGCTGGCGCAGCCAGGCCAGGGCCTGTGCACCCTGGGCCCGCTGGAAGCGCCGCAGGTTGGGGATCCCGAGCGGCGCCGGCTGAAGCGACCCGTAGGCGAAGAAGCCCGCGAGACCGGCGAGCCCGGCCCGCAGGTCCTCGGGCGCCACGCCCTCCGAGACCGGGTGCGACCAGAAGATCTCCTGCGGGTCGCCCCCGCCCTGCATCGCGATGCTCGGCAGCATGAAAGCCAGGTCGAGCCACGGCGCCCCGACGCTCGCGTGCGGCCAGTCGATGAGCGCGACCCGGTTCCGGTCACGGTCGATCATGATGTTGTCGGCCCGCAGGTCGCCGTGCACGAGCGCGTCGCCGGCGCAGACCCGCAGCGCCTCCTGCTCCCAGCGCACGAGGTCGTCGAGGTGCTCGTGCGCCCACCGGCCCAGGTCGCCGGCCGTCCGGGCGGCGACCGCGAGCTCCTCGTGCGGCCACCGGGCGAGCGAGCGCCAGCCGACGAAGTCGGGCGCGAGCAGGTCGTCCGTGCGCGGCAGCCGGTGCCCGGGCAGCGGCTGCGCGTGGGCCAGCGGCACGAGCGCGTCGAGCACGAGCGCGAGCTCCTCGCGGTCCCACGGCAGGAGCGGCGGGCGCCCGTGCGAGACCTCGAACCCCAGCAGCACCCAGTCGTCGTCCTCGTCGAACCACAGCAGGCGCGGCGCGGGGACCTCGGGCGGGAGCGCGGCCGCCGCACGGATCTCCGCCCGGGCGAACTCGGGGGACGTCGGGTTCTGCTCGGGGGAGACCGCCTTGACGAACACCCCGCGACCGTCCGCCAGCTCGAGGACCGCGGCGAACCCCGGGCTGAACCCCGTCGTCGCGCTCGTCTCGGCGCTCACCTGGGACCCCGCGAGCTCCGCGATCCGCGCGCGCACGGACCTCGGCAGGTCGCGCCAGTCGAGGCGCTGACCGCTGAAGGCGAGCGGCGAGGGGTAGACGGCGTCGGGACTCACGCACACATCCTGCCAGCGCGGTTCGTACACTCGTGCAGGTGAGTGTCTATCTGGACCACGCGGCGACCACGCCGATGCTCCCCGAGGCGGTCGCCGTCCTCACCGAGCACCTGGTCCGGACCGGCAACCCGTCGTCGCTGCACGCCGCCGGACGGGCGGCGCGGCGCACCGTCGAGGAGGGCCGCGAGCGTCTCGCGGCGGCCCTCGGCGCGCGCCCCAGCGAGGTCGTCGTGACCGGCGGGGGGACCGAGGCGGACAACCTCGCCGTCAAGGGTCTCTTCTGGGGCCGGCGCACCCACGACCCGTCGCGGCGACGCATCCTCGTGTCCGCCGTCGAGCACCACGCGGTGCTCGACCCCGCGTTCTGGATGGCCGAGCACGCGGGCGCCGAGATCGTGCTCCTGCCCGTCGACGGGGACGGGGTGCTCGACGTCGACGCGCTGCGGGCCGAGCTCGACGAGCACGCCGAGCAGGTCGCGCTGATCTCGGTGATGTGGGCGAACAACGAGGTGGGAGCGCTGCAGCCGCTGCACGACGTCGTCTCGCTCGCGCGCCGCCACGGCATCCCCGTGCACGCCGACGCGGTCCAGGCCGTGGGCCAGGTGCCCGTCGACTTCGCCGCCTCGGGCCTCGACGCGCTCACGGTGAGCGGCCACAAGGTCGGCGGGCCGGGCGGCGTCGGGGCGCTGCTCGCACGCCGCGGGCTCGAGCTCACGCCCGTCCTGCACGGCGGCGGGCAGGAGCGCGGCGTCCGGTCCGGGACGCTCGACGCGCCCGCGATCGCGTCGTTCGCCGTCGCGGTCGACGCGGCGGTGGCGGCGCGCGAGGCGACCGCGGCCCGGCTCACGGAGCTGCGCGACGCGCTCGTCGCCGGGGTGCGGGCCGCCGTCCCGGGCGCCGTGCTGCGTGGCCCGCAGGACGCCGCGCGCCGGCTCCCCGCCAACGCGCATTTCACCTTCCCCGGGTGCGAGGGCGACTCGCTGCTGTACCTGCTCGACTCGGCGGGGGTCGCGTGCTCGACGGGGTCGGCGTGCCAGGCAGGCGTCCCGCGACCGAGCCACGTGCTGCTCGCGATGGGGGTCGACGAGGACGACGCGCGCGGCGCGCTCCGGTTCTCGCTCGGCCACACGTCGACGCGCGCCGACGTCGACGCGCTCCTCGCGGCGCTCCCGGGCGTCGTCGACCGGGCGCAGGCGGCGGGGCTCGCCGGCCGGTCGGACCGCGACCGCGACCGCGACCGCACCGACCGTGAGCGCGCCGGCCGCGCGCACCACCAGCCGAGCGGGGCCCGCTGATGCGCGTGCTCGCGGCCCTGTCCGGCGGGGTCGACTCGGCCGTCGCCGCGGCGCGCGCGGTCGACGCCGGACACGACGTCGTCGCGGTCCACATGGCGCTCTCCCGCACGCGGGACCAGTTCCGCACGGGCTCGCGCGGCTGCTGCTCGATCGAGGACGCCGGTGACGCCAGGCGCGCCGCGGACGTGCTCGGCATCCCGTACTACGTGTGGGACCTCTCGGAGCGCTTCGAGGACACCGTCGTCGCCGACTTCCTCAGCGAGTACGCCGCGGGCCGCACGCCCAACCCGTGCGTGCGCTGCAACGAGCACATCAAGTTCGAGGCGCTGCTCGACAAGGCGCTCGCGCTCGGCTTCGACGCGGTCTGCACCGGGCACTACGCGAGCGTCGTGACCCGCCCCGACGGCACGCGCGAGCTGCACCGCTCGCGCGACGCGGCCAAGGACCAGTCGTACGTGCTCGCCGTGATGGGCCCCGAGCGGCTCGCCCGCGCGATGTTCCCGCTCGGCGAGGTCACGTCCAAGGACGAGGTGCGGGCCGAGGCAGCCGCGCGCGGGCTGTCGGTGTCGGCCAAGCCCGACTCGTACGACATCTGCTTCGTCGCCGACGGGGACACCCAGGGGTTCCTGCGCGACCGGCTCGGCTCGCAGCCCGGCGACATCGTCGACGCCGACGGGACCGTCGTCGGTGCGCACGACGGTGCGTACGCGTACACCGTCGGGCAGCGCAAGGGCCTCGCGATCGGGCGGCCGGCGCCCGACGGGCGTCCCCGGTACGTGCTCGCGGTCGAGCCCGTGAACCGGCGCGTCGTCGTCGGGCCCGTCGAGGCGCTCGAGGTCGCGGGCATCGCGGGGGAGTCCGCCGTCTGGTTCGCCGAGCCGGGGACCGGGTGGTTCCGGTGCGAGGTGCAGGTCCGCGCGCACGGCGTGCCGGTCGCCGCGCGGGCCCGGGCGGTCGAGGGCGGCGCGGTCGAGGTCGACGTCACGGTCGACGGCCCGCAGCGCGCGCTGCACGGCGTCGCGCCCGGCCAGTCGCTCGTGCTGTACGACGGCACGCGCGTGCTCGGGCAGGCGACCGTGGCGTCGACGACGCCAGCGGTGCCGACGGGTGCCGCGCCGACGCCTGGGGTGCCCACGGCTGCGGTGCCGTCGCCTGCCGCCTCGACGCCCGACGCGGCGCCGACCCCGGCCCACCGCGCGTGACGGGCGTCAGCGGCCACCCGGTCTGGCCGGGGGAGGACCTGCTCGACGCGCAGAGCGTCGTCGTGGGCGACCTCGCGGACACCCCCGAGGGGCTCGACGGTCTCCCGTTCCTCGTGCGGCTGCCGGCGCGCGGACCGTGGGCGGACGCGACCGCCTCGACCGCGGCGCTGCTCGTCGACCTGCCCGTCGAGCTCGGCGTGCACGGCTGGAAGCTCGCGGACCGCCCCGGCCACGACCAGTCGCGTGCGCGGGCGCTCGTCCGCGAGGGGCTCGACGTGCTCGCGGTCGCCGCGCACGGGTACGCCGGGCCGCTCGTCGTGCCTGTCGTCGGCCCGCTCACGCTCGCGGCGTCGCTGTACCTCGCGCGCGGGGACCGGGTGCTCGCGGACGCCGGTGCGGTCAGCGAGCTCGCCGAGTCCCTCGGGGCCGGCCTCGTGGAGCACCTCGCCGCCGTGCGCCGGGCCGTGCCGGGGGCGGCGGTCTCGGTCGTGCTGCACGAGCCGCTGCTCGCGCAGGTCGTCGCGGGCGTGCTGCCGAGCTTCTCCGGCTACTCCGCGCTGCGGCCCGTGCGCGCCCCGGTCGCCGCCGAGCGGCTGCGCGCGGTCACGGGTGCGCTGCGCGGTGCCGGTGCCGCCGCGCCAGAGCGCGTCGTCGTGCACGGCGGGTCGGCCTGGTCCTCGATCGCCACCGTCGCGGACTCGGGGGCCGACGCCGTCGCGCTCGCGGTCGGCGGCTTCGACGAGCGTGCGTGGGAGCGGGTCGCCGAGCTCGTCGAGCGCGGCACCGCGCTGTGGGCCGAGCTCCCGCCGCAGGCGTCGTCGCAGTGCGCGGGGCCGGACGTCGCGGGCCAGGCCGCCGTGCTCCTCGAACCGTGGCGTCGGGTCGGCCTGCCCGCCGAGCGGCTGCGCGACGTCGTCGTGCTCGCCCCGCCCGTCGGTCCCGGGGCGACACCCGACGACGCCCGGGGTGCGCTCGCGGGTACCGTGCGTGCCGCCCTGATCGTCGCCGAGCGAGCCGAAGGATGACCCCCGACATGAGCGCTCCCGGCGCGAGCCCCCGCCTCGACCCGCGCCGGCGCGCGCTGCTGCTGCTCGTCGGCTCGGGCGTCGCGCTGCTCGGCGTGCTGACCCTCGCGGTGCTGTGGATCTCGCTCGGGGTCGGGACGCTGCGTGCCGGTGCCGTGCTCGACGAGCCGTGCCTCGCCGCGTACGACGCCGCCGCCGACGGGACGGACATCCGCTACACGGCGTTCCCGCCGCAGGCGATCTGCACGTGGACCGTGGACGGCGAGCCGCGCGAGGTCGTCGTGCAGCGCTCGTCCACCGCGGTGTTCGGCGCGGCAGCGGTCGCGGCGCTCGGCGGCATCGGGCTCGTCGCCGGGGTGTTCGTGGTGGGCCGTCGCGGCTGACCTCGTCGCGCGGCGTCGCCGCCGGGCGCGCGCCGCGGGCGCGGTGCGTGGGTGGGCGTTGCGATGATGTGCCGGTGAGCACCGCGACCCCGCCCGCCGCCGACCTCCCCGCGTCGCAGGACGCCGCAGCCCCGGGCGCCCCCCGCGACGCCGCACCGCCCGAGGTGCAGCGCGAGTGGACCGAGCTCGCCGACCGGGTGCGGGACGCGCAGTTCGCCTACTACGTGCGCGACGCCCCGACCATCAGCGACGCGGAGTACGACGAGACGCTGCGCCGGCTCGAGGCCCTCGAGGACGCGCACCCGGACCTGCGCACGCCCGACTCGCCGACGCAGAAGGTCGGCGGCACGTTCTCGACCGAGTTCACCGCGGTCGACCACGTCGAGCGCATGCTCTCGCTCGACAACGCGTTCTCCGCCGAGGACGTCGCGGCGTGGGCCGAGCGCGTGCACCGCGACCTCGAGACGGTCCCCGACGGCGGCCTGCACTACCTGTGCGAGCTCAAGATCGACGGCCTCGCGATCGCGCTGCTCTACGAGAACGGCCGGCTCGTGCGTGCCGCCACGCGCGGCGACGGGCGGACGGGCGAGGACGTCACGCTCAACGTCCGGACCATCAGCACCGTCCCGCACGTGCTCGCGGGCGACCCGGCGACGCACCCCGAGCTCATCGAGGTGCGCGGCGAGGTGTTCTTCCCCGTCGAGGCCTTCGCGGACCTCAACGCGGCGCAGGTCGCGGCGGGCAAGGCGCCGTTCGCCAACCCCCGCAACGCCGCCGCCGGCTCGCTGCGGCAGAAGGACCCGCGCGTGACCGCGTCCCGCGACCTGCGGATGTACGCGCACGGCATCGGGGCGTTGCGCTGGGGACCGGGGTCGACGGCCCTCGAGCGGCAGTCCCAGGTCTACGACCTGCTCGCGGGCTGGGGCGTCCCGGTGTCGGGGCACACGCGCGTCGTCCCGGGGCTGCCCGAGGCGCAGCAGATGATCGACCACTACGGCGAGCACCGGCACGACGTCGAGCAC
>NZ_JBFTER010000104.1:0-18241 GCF_047229345.1 Cellulomonas jepli
GCGCGGGAGCCGGCGCCGGTGGCGGTGCCGGCCGGCGGCGTGCACGAGCCGCGCGCGCACCTCACGGCCGCGGTGACGCTGCGCAACCCGCTCGGCCTGCACGCCCGCCCGGCGGCGGTGCTCGCACGGCTCGTGGGCGGCTTCGAGGCGGTGGTCACGGTCGACGGGGTCAGTGCGTCGAGCGTCCTCGAGCTCATGAAGCTCGGCGTGACGGGCGGGCAGACCGTGACCGTGACCGCGAGCGGCCCGCAGGCCCGGGCGGCGCTCGACGCGCTCGTCGCGGCGGTCGAAGAGGGCTTCGGCGAGGTGTGACCGGCGTCGCACGAACCTTCACCCGCTGCAATTCTGCAGCCGGTGTAAAGTTGCAGTCGTGCAGAAAGCTGTCGTCGACCCGGATGCCGTGCCCGACACGGCCGAGCTGCCCCTCGGGCTGCGCGAGCGCAAGAAGCGCGCGCGCCGCGAGGCGCTGATCGACTCGACCCACCGCCTCGTCGCCCAGCACGGGCTCGACGCCGTGACGGTCGACGCCATCTGCGCCGACGCCGGCGTCTCGCCGCGCACATTCTTCAACTACTTCGAGTCCAAGGACGACGCCGTGCTGGGCATCCAGCCGTGGTCGATCGACCCCGTCGTCGCCGAGGCGTTCGCCACCGGCGGTCCCACGGGCCGGCTCGGTGCCGACCTCGAGGTCCTCGTCGCGGCGATGCTCGAGAGCCCGATGATCAGCCACGACCGGCTCACGACCGTCATGGAGCTCGCGCGCCAGGAGCCCCGGCTCCTCGTGCGGCAGATGGCCTGGATGGAGAGCCACCGCGGCACGGTCCAGGAGCTCATGGAGCGGCGGCTCGGCGGCGCCCACGCCGCGCGCGTCGAGCTCCTCGGGATGCTGCTGATGATCCTCACGCGCGCGACGTTCGTGCGCTGGGACTCGGCGGGCGGCGCCGGCGACGCGCGCGAGCACCTGCCCGACGTCATGCACGACCTGCGCGCCGTCCTCGCGGACGACTGACCGCCCACCGGTCCGGACCGGCCCGCCGCCGCGCGCCCGACCTCCCGCCCGACCCCGCCCTGCCGCCCGACCCGACCTCCCTGCCGCCCCGCCCTGCCGCCCCGCCCTGCCGCCCGCCCCCCGCACGCACCCACGAAGAGGTACGCATGTCCACCGCACCCCCGTCGACGGCGCCCGACAAGCCGCTCGTCGTCCTCACCCAGCGCACCGTCTGGCTCATCTTCGGCGCGCTCATGGCGAGCATGTTCCTGTCCTCGCTCGACCAGTCGATCGTCGGCACCGCGATGCCCACGATCGTCGGCGAGCTCGACGGGGTCGAGCACCAGGGCTGGGTCGTGACCGCGTACATCCTCGCGATCGCGATCGTCATGCCGCTCTACGGGAAGTTCGGCGACCTGTGGGGCCGCCGGTACCCGTTCCTCGTCGCGATCGGCCTGTTCACGATCGCCTCGGCCGGCGCCGGCTTCGCGGGGTCCTTCGGTGAGCTCGTGTTCTGGCGCGGGGTCCAGGGCCTCGGCGGCGGCGGGCTCATGATCCTGTCGCAGGCGATCATCGCGGACATCGTGCCCGCCAAGGAGCGCGGCAAGTACATGGGGCCCATGGGCGCGCTGTTCGGCATCGCCGCCGTGATCGGCCCGCTGCTCGGCGGCCTGTTCACCGACCACCTCGACTGGCGCTGGTGCTTCTGGATCAACATCCCGATCGGCATCGCGGCGTTCGTGACCGCGTGGTTCACGCTCAAGCTCCCGAGCCACCGCTCGGGCAAGAAGATCGACGTCGCCGGGATCTTCCTCATGGTCGTCGCGACGTCGGGCCTCGTGCTGCTCACGAGCTGGCAGAGCTGGAGCGGCAACCGCTCCTACGACTGGTCCGACGCCGGGCTGCTCGGCCTGACGGCGCTCACCCTCGTCTCGGCCGTGGTGTTCGTGCTCGTCGAGCAGCGCGCCGCCGAGCCGCTGCTCCCGCTGCACCTGTTCCGGAACCCGACGTTCACGATCGCGACCACGGTGGGCCTGATCATCGGCATGGGCATGTTCGCGGCCCTCGCGTTCCTGCCGACGTTCCTGCAGATGTCCACCGGCGCAGGCGTGACCGAGTCCGGCTTCCTCATGCTGCCGATGATGGTCGGCGTCATGATCACCGCGATCGGCTCCGGCATCGCGATCACGCGCACCGGGCGCTACCGCGCCTTCCCGATCGTCGGCATGGCGGTCGCCACGCTCGGGCTGATCTGGCTCACGCGCCTCACCGGGAACATGTCGATGTGGCTGTTCGGCGCGATGATCTTCGTCCTCGGCGCGGGGCTCGGCCTCGTGATGCAGACGATCGTGCTCGCGGTGCAGAACTCCGTGGACCCGCACGAGATCGGCACGGCGACGAGCGCGAACAACTTCTTCCGCGAGATCGGCGCGGCGGTCGGCACCGCGCTGTTCAGCACGATCTTCACGACGCGGCTCACCGAGCGCCTCGTGCCCGTGCTGGGCGAGGCCCCCGCAGGCGGGGGAGGGGGCGCGCACGGTGCCGAGTCCTCGCTGACGCCCGCGGTCGTCGCGCAGCTCCCCGAGGCCGTGCGGGACGGCGTGGTGGACGCCTACGCCGGCGCGCTCGCTCCCGCCTTCTGGTACCTCGTCCCGCTCGTGGCCCTCGCGTTCGTCCTCACGCTGTTCCTGCGCGAGGTGAAGCTGTCCGACGTCGCCGGCATGGTCGCGCGCGGCGAGGCGGTCGAGGACCCGGCGAAGGCCGCTGCGCTCGACGCGGCCGCCGCGCCCTCGGCGCAGACGCTCAGCGAGCCCGACGGCGCCGCCGAGCCGCGCCGCGGCGACGCGACGAACGACCCGGACGGCGACCTCGCCGCGCGGGCCGAGCGCGAGGACGCCGGTAACCTGGCGCGATGACGTCCCCGGAGCCGACCCTCCCGGACTCGACCCCGGCGCAGCCCGCTGCGTCGGGGTCGATCCGTCGCAAGCGACCCGCGCGCCAGCAGTTCGCCTCGACGATGCTCCTGCTCGAGGCGTTCCTCGTGCTGTTCGCGACGCTCGTCGCGTACGGCCTCGCGAACGCGGGCTCCGGCCCGCTCCCGCCGTCGGCCGTGTGGGTCGCGGGCGGCGTCCTCATGCTCGTCCTGGTGGTGCTCTCGCGGATGCCCGGGCGCCCCGGCGGGTACGTCGCGGGGTCCGTCGTGCAGGTCGTCGTGCTCGCGATGGGCTTCGTCGTCCCGATGATGTTCGTGGTCGGGGGCGTCTTCGTCGTGCTGTGGGTCGTCAGCCTCCGGCTCGGGGGGCGCATCGACCGCGAGCGCGCCGAGTGGGACGCCGCGCATCCCGGCCAGGTCAGCGGGTGAAGCGCGCGGGCGTCGCCCGTTAGGGTCGCACCATGACGCAGACCGCATCCCAGGCCGACGCCCCGCAGACCGAACGCACCCTCATCCTCGTCAAGCCCGACGGCGTCCGCCGGGGCCTCGCGGGGGAGATCCTGCGCCGCGTCGAGGCGAAGGGCTACACGCTCGTCGCCGTCGAGCTGCGGACCGCCGACGACGCGCTGCTCGGCGCCCACTACGCCGAGCACGAGGGCAAGCCGTTCCTCGCCCCGCTCGTCGACTTCATGAAGTCCGGCCCGGTGCTCGCGGTCGTCGCCGAGGGCCAGCGCGTCATCGAGGGCTTCCGGACCCTCGCCGGCGCGACCGACCCGACCGTCGCGCCCCCCGGCACGATCCGCGGCGACCTCGGGCGCGACTGGGGCCTCAAGGTCATCCAGAACCTCGTGCACGGCTCGGACTCGGTCGAGTCGGCGCAGCGCGAGATCGGGCTCTGGTTCCCCTCGCTCTGACGCTCTCCTTCCCGGCGCCCTGAGGCGCCGACGCAGCTCGGCTGCAGCTCGACGGGCCGGTCCGCACCCTCCGCGCGGGGGAGCGGGCCGGCCCGGCGCGTCGACGGGGTCCCCGGGGGTCCGCTCCCGAGCACCTAGGCTCGGCTCGTGCACCTCAAGACCCTGACCCTGCGCGGGTTCAAGTCGTTCGCCTCGGCGACGACGCTGAGCTTCGAGCCGGGCGTCACGTGCGTCGTCGGCCCCAACGGCTCGGGCAAGTCGAACGTCGTCGACGCGCTCGCGTGGGTCATGGGGGAGCAGGGCGCCAAGTCGCTGCGCGGCGGCAAGATGGAGGACGTCATCTTCGCGGGCACCGCCGGCCGCGCACCGCTCGGCCGCGCCGAGGTCGCGCTGACGATCGACAACACCGACGGCGCGCTGCCGATCGAGTACTCCGAGGTCACGATCTCCCGGACCCTGTTCCGCAACGGCGGCTCGGAGTACGCGATCAACGGCCAGGGCTGCCGGCTGCTCGACATCCAGGACCTGCTGTCCGACTCGGGCCTGGGCCGCGAGATGCACGTCATCGTCGGCCAGGGCCAGCTCGACGCGGTCCTGCGCGCGACGCCCGAGGAGCGGCGCGGCTTCATCGAGGAGGCCGCCGGGGTCCTCAAGCACCGCAAGCGCAAGGACAAGGCCCTGCGCAAGCTCGAGGCGATGCAGGCGAACCTCACGCGCCTCGGCGACCTCACCGCGGAGATCCGCCGGCAGCTCGGACCGCTCGGGCGCCAGGCCGAGGTCGCACGCAAGGCGCAGGTCGTGCAGACGGACCTGCGCGACGCCCGCGCCCGCCTCCTCGCCGACGACCTCGCACAGCTGTCCGCGACCCTGGAGCAGGAGATCGCGGACGAGTCGGCGCTGCGGGCGCGGCGGACCGAGGTCGAGGCGACGCTCGCGGAGGCGCGTGCGCGGCTCGCGACGCTCGAGCGGGAGGCCGCCGAGGCCGCTCCCGCGCTCAGCGAGGCGAGCGAGGTCTGGTACCGGCTGTCGTCGCTGCGCGAGCGGCTGCGCGGCACCGCGACGCTCGCGGGCGAGCGTGTCCGGCTGCTCGGGAGCGCGGGTCCGGAGCGCACGGGCGGCTCCGACCCCGACGACCTCGCGGCTCAGGCGGAGCGGGTCCGCGCCGCCGAGGCCGAGCTCGTCGCGGAGGTCGAGCTCGCCCGTGCGGCGCTCGACGCGGCGACCCGGGACCGGGCGGACACGGAGGCCGCCGCGACGGCGGCGGAGAAGCAGCTCGCGACCGCCCTGCGCGGCGCGGCGGACCGCCGGGAGGGGCTCGCGCGGCTCGCCGGGCAGGTCGCGGCGCGCCGCAGCCGGCTCGAGGCGACCGAGGCCGAGATCGGGCGCCTGCGCACGACGCTCGCCGAGGCGGAGCGCCGCGGGCACCAGGCGACGACCGAGTTCGCGGCGCTCGAGACCCAGGTCGCGGGCGTCGAGGAGGGCGAGGAGGGGCTCGACGCGGAGCACGAGGCCGCCGCCGACGCCGTCGAGGCAGCCGCCACGCGCCTCGCCGCCCTCGAGGCGGCGGTGACCGCGGCGGACCGCGAGCGCACCGCGCTCGACTCGCGGATCGAGACCCTCGAGCTCAGCCTGCTGCGCAAGGACGGCGCGGGCGCGCTGCTCGCTGCGGACGGCCTGCCCGGCACGATCGGGTCGCTCGCGGCGCTGCTCGAGGTCGCCCCGCGCGACGAGGACGCCGTCGTCGCGGCGCTCGGCCACCTCGCGGACGCCGTCGCGGTCGAGTCGGTCGACGCGGCGGTCGACGCGATCCGCCGCCTGCGCACCGACGACGCCGGGCGCGCGACCCTCGTCGTCGGCGGGGCCCCCGGGCCCGAGCGTCCGCTGGCCCGGGCCGACGTGCCCGAGGGCGCGGACCGCGCGGTCGACCTCGTCACGGCCCCGGCGAGCGTGCGCTCGTCGCTCGACCGTCTGCTCGCCGGCGCCGTCGTCGTCGACGACCTGGCCGCCGCCCGGGCCGTCGTGGCGGCGCACCCGCACCTCGTGGTCGCGACCCGCACGGGCGACGTGCTCGCCCGCGACCGCGCGTCCGGTGGCTCGGCGACGGCGCCGAGCGCGCTGCACCTGCAGCAGGCGCTCGACGAGGCCCGCACCGGCTCGGCGGCGGCCGTCGCGGCGGGGGAGCGCGCCCGCTTCGAGCTCACCGCGGCCCGCGAGGCGCACGCCGCGGCGCAGGCCCGCTACGACGAGACCCTCGACCGCCTCAACCAGTCCGACGCGGCGCTCGCCGCGGTCGCCGAGCAGCTCGGCCACCTCGGGGCGACCGCCCGTGCCGCGCGTGCCGAGGCGGAGCGCGTGCAGGCCTCGCTCGACGCGGCGACCGCGACGCTCGCGGCCGGCGCCGACGAGCTCGCCGAGCTCACCGAGCGGCTCGCCGCCGCCGAGACCGAGCCGGCCGAGACCGAGGCCGCGATCGCCGAGGGCACCGCCGACCGCGACCGCCTCGCCGGGCTCGCGACCGCCGCGCGCGCACGGGAGACTGAGGCGCGCCTGACGCTGCGCACGAGCGAGGAGCGGGCCCGGGCGCTGTCGGGCCGGGCCGAGTCGCTCGAGCGGGCCGCGCGGGCCGAGCGTGCGGCACGCGAGCGGGCCGCGGAGCGCGAGCGTGCGCGGGTGCGGCAGGCGCGTCTGGCGCAGGCGGTGCGCGCGGGTGCCGAGGAGGCGCTCACGGCGCTCGAGGGCTCGCTCGCCCGGGCCGCCGACGAGCGTGCGGCGGCGGAGGCGGCGCGCACCGAGCGCGAGGCGGCGCTGACGGAGGTCCGCGCCGAGGTCGAGCAGCGCACGCGCGAGCTCGCGGAGCTGACCGACGTGGCCCACCGGGACGAGGTCGCCCGCGCCCAGCAGCTGCTGCGGATCGAGCAGCTCCAGACCCGGGCGGTCGAGGACCTCGGGCTCGACCCGGCCGTGCTGCTCGAGGAGTACGGGCCGCACCGCGGGGTGCCGGTCGTGCTCGCGCCGGGCGTCGAGCCCGATCCCGAGGCACCGACCGAGGTGCCGTACGTGCGGGAGCAGCAGGAGAAGCGGCTGCGGGGTGCCGAGCGCGCGCTGTCCCTGCTCGGGCGCGTCAACCCGCTCGCGCTCGAGGAGTTCGCCGCCCTGGAGGAGCGCCACAAGTTCCTCGTCGAGCAGCTCGCGGACCTGAAGAGGTCCCGCGCCGACCTGCTCGAGATCGTCCGCGAGATCGACGAGCGCGTCGAGCAGGTGTTCACCGACGCCTACCGCGACACCGCGGCGGCGTTCGACGTCGTGTTCCCGCGCCTGTTCCCGGGCGGTGAGGGGCGCCTCGTGCTCACGGACCCGGCGAACATGCTCACGACGGGCATCGAGGTCGAGGCCCGGCCCGCCGGCAAGAAGGTCAAGCGCCTGTCGCTGCTCTCGGGCGGCGAGCGCTCGCTCACGGCGGTCGCGCTGCTCGTCGCGATCTTCAAGGCGCGCCCGAGCCCGTTCTACGTGATGGACGAGGTCGAGGCCGCGCTCGACGACGCGAACCTGGGACGGCTCCTGGAGATCTTCCGGGAGCTCCAGGAGGACTCGCAGCTCATCGTCGTGACGCACCAGAAGCGCACGATGGAGATCGCCGACGCGCTCTACGGGGTCACGATGCGCGGCGACGGCGTGACGACCGTGATCAGCCAGCGGATGCGCGAGGACGTCTCCGCCTGAGCGGGTCCAGCGCGCCGACGAAGCCCGCTCCGTGCGGCGCGCGGCTCCCCGGCGCGGCCGGGCCCCCTGCGGCGCCGGGGGCTCTGGGATCACGGCGTTGCGCCGGTCGCGTGAAGGTTGTGTGGCGTTGCGCACAGAGCTGGCGCCATCCGGGGACGGGCCCCCGCACGGGACCGATAATGATCCCATGACTGCTCTGATCATCTGGACCCTCGTCGCGCTCGTCGCCGCAGGCGTCGTCGCGCTCGTGGCCAGCGCGACGAGCAACGGCTCCGACGCCTCCTTCGTCCGGGACCTGCGCGCCGGCCTCGCCGCGCGACGCGACCCGGAGTCCGCGCGCCTCGGTGCCGAGCTCGTCGACGCGGAGCCGGTCGACGTTCCGCTCGACGAGTTCCTGCTCGCGACCCAGGTCGACGACGACGGCTACCTGCACGTCGACGAGCTGCGCGACACGCTGGGCAAGGCCAGGCAGAAGGCCGTCCGCTCGGTGCACGAGCTCACGCGCCGCCCCGGCTGACCCCGGCGCGACGGCTCCGGCGCGCTCCGTGGCACGCTCCCGCGGCGCGGCAGGGGCCGCCGCCCGCCCGGACCGGCGTCGCGCCGCCGCCGCTCGTGTGCTGAGAGACTGATCCGGTGGACAACGAACTCCTCACAGCCCTGCTCGTCGGCGTGCCCGCCCTCGCGGCCGCCGTCGGGGTCCTCGTCGCACGGCGCCGGCGCACCGGGACGGGCGGCGGTCCCGGCTCGACCGACGACGCGGCCCGTGCCGCAGGCGGCGGGACCGCCGGAGAGCCGTCCGGGGGAGCGGGCACGACGACGCTCGAGCGCCCGCCGGTCGCCCCCGGCACCACCACGGCCGCGGAGGACCTCGAGGTCGTCCCCGACCTCGACGAGGTCGTCGGCTTCGAGGTCCCGGCGCCCGCCACCGGACG
Organism: Cellulomonas jepli; assembly: GCF_047229345.1. Lineage (NCBI taxonomy): Bacteria > Bacillati > Actinomycetota > Actinomycetes > Micrococcales > Cellulomonadaceae > Cellulomonas > Cellulomonas jepli. The sequence continues at coordinate 8,488 of NZ_JBFTER010000104.1, forward strand.
GCTCGCGCGGCTGCGCGACCGCCTCGCACGCTCGGGCTCGCCGCTCGGCACCCGCCTCCTCGCGGTCCTCTCGCGCGACCACCTCTCCGAGGACGACTGGGACGAGCTCGAGGAGACGCTGCTGCTCGCCGACATGGGTGCGGGCCCCGCGGGCGAGCTGATCGACGCGCTGCGCACCCAGGTGCGCGTGCAGGGGGTCAAGGACCCGGCGCAGGTCCGGGCGCTGCTGCGCGAGCAGCTCGTCGCGCTCGTCGACCCGTCGCTCGACCGCTCGCTCGCGACGACCCCGCCGTCGGCGCTCGACGGTGAGCCCGCCGTCGAGGGCGGCGACGCGCCCCGGGCGCACGTGCCGGCCGTCGTGCTCGTCGTGGGCGTCAACGGCACCGGCAAGACCACGACCGTCGGCAAGCTCGCGCGCGTCCTCGTCGCCGAGGGGCGCACCGTCGTCCTCGGCGCCGCCGACACGTTCCGCGCCGCCGCCGCCGACCAGCTCGAGACGTGGGGCTCGCGCGTCGGCGTGCCGACCGTGCGCTCGGACCGCGACGGCGCCGACCCGGCCGCGGTCGCGTTCGACGCGGTGCGCACCGGCGTGCGCGAGCAGTTCGACGTCGTCCTGGTCGACACCGCGGGCCGCCTCCAGAACAAGGCCGGCCTCATGGACGAGCTCGGCAAGATCACGCGCGTCATCACGCGCGAGGCCCCGCTCTCCGAGGTCCTGCTCGTGCTCGACGCGACGACGGGCCAGAACGGCCTCAACCAGGCGAAGGTCTTCGCCGAGGTCGCGGGAGTCACCGGCATCGTCCTGACCAAGCTGGACGGGACCGCCAAGGGCGGCATCGTCGTCGCGGTCCAGCGTCAGCTCGGGGTGCCCGTCAAGCTCGTCGGCCTCGGTGAGGGGCCCGACGACCTGGCGCCGTTCGACCCCGAGGACTTCGTCGACGGACTCCTCCAGGTCTGACCCGGTTCCTGGACTCCCGCCCAGCACGAAACCCAACGTTTACGTGGCGGGCGCCGCTGTCACGCGCGCGTAACCCGTCCGGCCTCCCGGTGAAACTCCCCTCCCCGAAGGTTGTGCCCGACCCGGCCGCCCGGCTGGCGAAGGAAGGCAATCCAGATGGAAGAGTTTGTGCTGGACACGGGCAACACAGCATGGATGCTGACTGCCGCGTCGCTGGTGCTGCTGATGACGCCGGGTCTGGCGTTCTTCTACGGCGGCATGGTGCGGGGCAAGAGCGTCCTCAACATGATGATGATGAGCTTCGGCGCGATCGGCGTCGTCTCCCTCATCTGGGTCCTCTACGGCTACTCCGGGACCTTCGGCACGGACGTCGCCGGGTTCTTCGGCAACCCGTTCGACTTCTTCGGCCTCGCGGGCATGACCGACGAGGACAGCCTGATGAAGGCGACCGGCGTCCCGGCGCTCGTCGCGGTCGGCTACCAGGCCACGTTCGCGATCATCACCGTCGCGCTGATCTCCGGCGCGATCGCGGACCGCACCAAGTACTCGACGTGGCTCGCGTTCAGCGCGGTCTGGGTCACCGTCGTCTACATCCCGCTCGCGCACATGGTGTGGGGCGGCGGCCACCTGGGCGCCGACGGCATCACGAGCGCGCTCTCGACCCCCATCGACTTCGCCGGCGGCACGGTCGTGCACATCAACGCCGGTGTCGCGGGCCTCGTGCTCGCGCTCGTGATCGGCAAGCGCCGCGGCTTCGCCAAGGAGCCGATGCGCCCGCACAACCTCCCGTTCGTGATGCTCGGCGCCGCGCTCCTGTGGTTCGGCTGGTTCGGCTTCAACGCGGGCTCGGAGTTCGGTGCGGACAACGTCTCCGGCCGCGCCTGGGTCAACACACTCGTCGCCACGGCGGTCGCGATGCTCGCCTGGCTCGTCACCGAGAAGTTCCGTGACGGCCACGCCACGTCGCTCGGCGCCGCGTCCGGCGTCGTCGCGGGCCTCGTCGCCATCACCCCGGCCGCCGCGGCCGTCGACACGTTCGGCGCCATCGCGATCGGCGCCGTCGCGGGTGTCCTGTGCGCCCTCGCGGTCGGCCTCAAGTACAAGTTCGGCTACGACGACTCGCTCGACGTCGTCGGCGTCCACCTCGTCGGCGGTCTCGTCGGGACGGTCCTGATCGGCCTGTTCTCGACGGACGCGAACTCGACCTGGTACCCCGACGGCGCGCTCAACGGCCTGTTCTACGGCGGCGGCCTCACGCAGCTGGGCACGCAGATCATCGTCGCGCTCGTCGCCATGGTGTTCAGCGGCCTCGCGACCCTGGTGATCGCCCTGATCCTCAAGGCGACCATGGGCTGGCGCGTGAGCGACGAGGCCGAGGTCGGCGGCGTCGACCTGGCGGTGCACGGCGAGACGGCGTACGAGACCCTGGGTGCCCGCATCATTACGGAGGTGAAGTGATGACCAAGCTCGTCACAGCAGTCATCCAGCCGCACCGGCTGGACGACGTGAAGTCGGCGCTCGAGGCGGCCGGTGTGCGGGGCCTGACGGTGAGCGAGGCGAGCGGCTACGGCCGGCAGCGCGGCCACACCGAGGTCTACCGCGGTGCCGAGTACACCGTCGACCTCGTGCCCAAGGTCAAGATCGACGTCCTGGTCTCCGACGAGGACGCCGCGACGGTCACCGAGGTCATCGTCAAGGCCGCGCAGACCGGCAAGATCGGCGACGGGAAGGTCTGGACCGTCCCGGTCGAGGACGTCGCGCGGGTCCGCACCGGCGAGCACGGCGCGGACGCGCTCTGAGCCGGGCAGCAGACACCAGCAGATGACGCAGTCACGGTCGCCCGCAGGGGGCGCGGCCGGCGACGGGTCGCCCGAGGCCCCGCGCCCCACGACAGGGGTGCGGGGCCTCCGGGCGGAACGGCTCGCGCTCGCCGCCGGGCTCACCGGCCCGGGCAGCGACGGGGTCGCCCGCCGCCTCGCCGGGGTCACCCTGGTCCACCAGCGCCTCGCCGAGCTGTGGGACGAGGCCACGGCGGGGCGTGACGTCAGCGGGATCGCGCTCGGCGCGGTCGGCAGCGTCGGCCGCGGTGACGCGAGCCCGGTCAGCGACCTCGACCTGCTCCTGGTCCACGAGGGCCGGGGGCACTCCGCGGAGGACGTCTCGGACCTCGCGCAGCGGCTGTGGTACCCGATCTGGGACGCGGGCCTCGACCTCGACCACTCGGTGCGCTCGCTCGCGCAGTGCCGTCAGGTCGCGTCCAAGGACCTCCCGGCCGCGGTCGGGCTGCTCGACCTCGTGCCCGTCGCGGGCGACCACCTCGTCGTGCACCGGGCGAAGTCGGCGCTCCTCGCCGACTGGCGCTCGGCGGCGCGACGACGGCTGCCCGAGCTGCTGGCGTCGACCAAGCAGCGCGCGGAGCGGCACGGGGAGCTCGCCTACCTCATCGAGCCGGACCTCAAGGAGGCCCGGGGCGGCATCCGCGACGCCGTCGTGCTCTCGGCGCTCGCCGCCACGTGGCTCACGGACCGCCCGCACGGGGCGGTCGACAACGCGTACGCCCACCTGCTCGACGTGCGCGACGCGATCCAGGTCGCGACGCGCCGGCACACGAACCGGCTGCTGGCCGCGGACCAGGACGAGGTCGCGGCGCTCACCGGCTTCGACGACCGCGACGACCTGCTCGCGAGCCTCGCGGAGGCGGGCCGGATCATCTCCTACGCGCTCGACTCGACGGTCCGCAACGCGCGCCAGGCGCTCCAGCGCCCGCTCGTGCGCCGCCCCGTGCTCGTGCGCGGCCGGCGGGGTGCCCCGCTGCTGCGGCCCATCGGGGAGGGGCTCGTCGAGCACGACGGCGAGATCGTGCTCGCCGTCGACGCGCGCCCGGCCCTCGACCCGATCCTGTCGCTGCGCGCCGCGGCGACCGCGGCCCGCACCGGGCTGCCGCTCTCGCCGGTCACGGTCGCGAGCCTGACCCAGACGCCTCCGCTGCCGACGCCGTGGCCCAAGGCCGCGCGCACGTCGCTGCTCCAGCTCCTCGGGTCCGGGCACGCGCAGGTGCCCGTCTGGGAGGCGCTCGACCTGGCCGGCGTCGTGACCACGTGGATCCCCGAGTGGGCGGGCGTGCGCAACCGGCCGCAGCGCTCGGCGATCCACCGCCACACCGTCGACCGGCACCTCGTCGAGACGGTCGCGCTCGCGGGCCGGGACAAGCGCAGCGTCGAGCGCAGCGACCTGCTGCTGCTCGCGGCCCTGCTGCACGACATCGGCAAGCGCGCGGGCGCGGGCGACCACTCGACCGAGGGCGCGCGGCTCGCCGGGCCGATCGTGCTGCGGATGGGCTTCGGCGAGCAGGACGCCGCCGACGTGGCGCGGCTCGTCCGGCACCACCTGACCCTCGCCGACCTGGCGACGACGGCGGACCCGGACGACCCCGCGACGACCGAGCGCCTGCTCGAGGCCGTCGACCACCGGGCCGACCTGCTCGGGCTGCTGCGCTCGCTCACGGAGGCCGACGCGACGGCCGCGGGGCCGACCGCGTGGAGCGCCTGGCGCGAGCGGCTCGTCGACGACGCGACGGCGCGGGCGGGCGACCGGCTGGCAGGTACCCTGGACCGTCCGTGATCGGCGAGGAGAGCGTGAGGATCGAGCGGTGTTCGCCACCCTGTCCGACAGACTGACATCCACCTTCAAGAACCTGCGCACCAAGGGCAAGCTGTCCGAGGCGGACATCGACGCCACGGTGCGCGAGATCCGCCGGGCGCTGCTCGACGCGGACGTCGCCGTCCCCGTCGTGCGCGCGTTCACCGGCGCGGTGCGCGAGCGCGCGCTCTCCGTCGAGGTCTCGGGCGCGCTGAACCCCGCGCAGCAGGTCGTGAAGATCGTCAACGACGAGCTCGTCGCGATCCTCGGCGGCCAGAACCGTCCGCTGCACCTCGCGAAGACCCCGCCGAGCGTCATCATGCTCGCGGGCCTCCAGGGCGCGGGCAAGACGACCCTCGCGGGCAAGCTCGCGCTCCACCTGCGCACGCAGGGGCACACGCCGCTGCTCGTCGCGGCGGACCTCCAGCGCCCGAACGCCGTCACGCAGCTCGAGGTCGTCGGCGAGCGGGCCGGCGTGCCGGTCTTCGCCCCGCACCGTGGCAACCAGGGCAGCGAGGACCTGTCCGGCCTCGCGGGCGGCGACCCGGTCGCGGTCGCACGCGAGGGGCTCGCGACGGCGCGCGCCCGCCAGCACGACGTCGTCATCGTCGACACGGCCGGCCGCCTCGGTGTCGACGCGGACCTCATGCAGCAGGCTGCGGACATCCGGGACGCGGTCAGCCCCGACGAGATCCTGTTCGTGATCGACGCGATGATCGGCCAGGACGCCGTCGCGACGGCGCAGGCGTTCGCCGAGGGCGTCGACTTCACGGGCGTCGTGCTCTCGAAGCTCGACGGCGACGCGCGCGGTGGCGCCGCGCTCTCGGTCGCGAGCGTGACCGGGCGCCCGATCCTGTTCGCGTCGACGGGCGAGAAGCTCACCGACTTCGAGGTCTTCCACCCCGACCGCATGGCGTCGCGCATCCTCGACATGGGTGACGTGCTCACCCTCATCGAGCAGGCCGAGAAGGCGTTCGACGCCGAGCAGGCCGAGGCGATGGCCGGCAAGCTCGCGAGCGGCGAGGACTTCACGCTCGAGGACTTCCTGCAGCAGATGCAGGCCATGAAGAACATGGGCTCGATGAAGAAGATGCTCGGCATGCTGCCGGGCATGGGCCAGATGCGCGAGGCGCTCGACAACTTCGACGAGCGCGAGGTCGACCGCATCGAGGCGATCATCCGGTCGATGACGCCCGCCGAGCGCCGCAGCCCGAAGATGATCAACGGCTCCCGCCGCTCGCGCATCGCGCGCGGCTCGGGCACCACGGCGACGGACGTCAACCAGCTCCTCGACCGCTTCGAGGGCGCGCAGAAGATGATGAAGCAGATGGCGCGCGGCGGCGGCATGGGCGTGCCCGGCATGGGGAACCTGCCCGGCATGGGCGGCAAGAAGTCGCGGGGCCGCGTCGCGCCGCCTCCGCGCAAGGCCAAGGGCAAGTCGGGGAACCCGGCGAAGCGCGCCGAGCAGGAGCGGCTCGCGGCGGACCGCGCGGCCGGCCTGACGCCGCGCGCGCCGCAGGGCTCGGCGTTCGGGCTCGGCCAGCCCGCCGCCCCGGAGCAGGTCGACCCCGGTGCGCTCCAGCTGCCGCCCGGCCTGGACAAGCTCCTCGGGCGCTGACGTGCGCCTCGCGCCGACGCGGGCCGGGCGCCCGTGACCGCCGCGCCGGTGCTGCACCTGCGCGGGACGGTCGTCCTGGACGACGAGCGCGAGGTGGGGGAGGCCTGGGTCGTCGGCGGTCGGCTCACGCTGACGCGGCCCTCGGCGACGGACGTCCGGGTGCTCGACGGGGTCGCGCTGCCCGGGCTCGTGGACGTGCACTGCCACATCGGGCTCGCGGCGGACGGGCCCGTCGACGCGGCGACCGCCGAGCAGCAGGCTCTGGCCGACCGCGACTCCGGGGTGCTGCTCGTCCGTGACGCGGGGTCCCCGGCCGACACGTCGTGGGTGCACGCGCGCACGGACCTCCCGCGGCTCATCCGGTCCGGACACCACCTCGCCCGTCCCAAGCGCTACCTGCGCCACTACGGTCGCGAGCTCGCGGACGTCGCGGAGCTGCCCGCGGCCGTCGCCGAGGAGGCCCGGCGCGGCGACGGCTGGGTGAAGCTCGTGGCCGACTGGGTCGACCGGGACCTCGGCTCCGAGGGCGACCTGCGCCCGCTGTGGCCCGCGGACGTGCTCGCCGAGGCCGTCGCCGCCGCGCACGCCGAGGGGGCCCGGGTCACGGCTCACACGTTCGCGACCGAGTCCGTCGACGCGCTGCTCGACGCGGGGGTCGACTGCCTCGAGCACGCGACGGGCGCGACGCCCGAGCAGATCGAGCGGCTCGCGGCCGACGGTGTGCCCGTGACCGCGACGCTGCTCCAGGTCGCGCAGTTCGAGGCCATCGCCGCGCAGGCCGTCCGCTACCCGCTGTTCGCCGCGCGCATGCGCCGCCTGCACGCGCGCCGGTACGACCAGGTGCGCGACCTGCACGACGCGGGCGTCCGGGTCCTCGTCGGCACCGACGCGGGCGGCACGATCGCGCACGGGCGGATCGCCGACGAGACGCGCGAGCTGGTGCGCGCGGGGATCCCCGCGCGCGAGGTCGTCGCGGCCGCGAGCTGGCGGACCCGGGCGTGGCTCGGCGTCGAGGCGCTCGACGAGGGCACGAGCGCCGATGTGGTGGTGTACCCGGTGGACCCGCGCACCGACGTCGAGGTCCTCGCGGCGCCGTCCGCCGTCGTGCTCCGGGGCGTCCAGGTCCGCTGACGGCGCCGCGACCGAGCTCACGTCGGTCCGCGTCGCCCGTGGTTGGGCGCCGGGCCCCGCGTCTGGCAGAATGCTTCCCTGTACTCGGCGCGCCCGGACCCTCTAGCCGGCCGCGACCGTGTCCTTCCGGTCGGACGAGCCCCTCTCCCCACGTGCGGGCGCGCCCGACCACCACAGCAGAAACCAGGAGAGACCACACTGTGGCCACCAAGATCCGTCTGAAGCGCATGGGCAAGATCCGCGCGCCGTACTACCGCGTCGTCGTCGCGGACTCGCGCACCAAGCGTGACGGCCGCGTCATCGAGGAGATCGGCAAGTACCACCCGACCGAGGAGCCGTCGCTCATCGACATCTCCTCCGAGCGTGCGCAGTACTGGCTCGGCGTCGGCGCGCAGCCGAGCGAGCAGGTCCTCGTGCTCCTCAAGGTCACGGGTGACTGGCAGAAGTTCAAGGGCCTCCCGGGCGCCGAGGGCACGCTGCGCGTCAAGGCCCCGAAGGTCGACCCGAGCTCGGCCATCGAGGCCGCCGCGAAGGACGCCGAGAAGGTCAAGGCGAACGCGTCCGAGAAGAAGGCTGCCGCCAAGGCCGAGGCGCCCGCCGCCGACGCCGCCGAGGACGAGCAGGCCTGATGCTCGACGACGCGCTCGAGCACCTCGTGCGGGGCATCGTCGACCACCCGGACGACGTGCAGGTCCGCACGAAGACCCTGCGTCGCGGTGAGCTGCTCGAGGTCCGTGTGCACCCGGACGACCTCGGCCGGGTCATCGGGCGCGGCGGTCGCACGGCGCGTGCGCTGCGCACCGTCGTCGGCGCCCTCTCGACGGAAGGCCCGGTCCGGGTCGACGTCGTGGACGTCGACCGCCGCTGAGCCGTCGACCACTGTCGACCGCACCGAGAGGCCCGGCCCCTACCCTGGGGCCGGGCCTCTCGGCGTCCCACCCGTCGTCCCCGGCCGCCGCCCCGCCCGCGTGACCCGTGCCGTCGACCGCCGGCCCGCCCGCCCTGGAAGGAACCCCGATGCTGCTGACCGTCGCGAGGATCGTGCGTGCCCACGGGCTGCGCGGCGAGGTCGCGCTCGACCTGCGCACCGACGCGCCCGAGGAGCGGCTGGCAGCCGGGACCGTCCTGGTGACCGAGCCCGCGTCGGCCGGCCCGCTCACGGTCGCCCGGACGCGCGTGCAGCACGACCGCTGGTTCGTCACGTTCGCCGAGGCGTCCGACCGGACCGCCGCGGAGGCGCTGCGCGGCGTCGACCTGCTCGCCGAGGAGGACGCCTCCGACGACGAGGACGCGTGGTACCCGCACGAGCTCGCGGGACTGCGTGCCGAGCACGTCGACGGCACGCTGCTGGGCGAGGTCGTCGGCCTCGAGCACCTGCCCGCGCACGACCTGCTCGTGGTGCGCGAGCCGTCGGGGGAGCGCACCCTGGTGCCGTTCGTCCGGGCGATCGTGCCGGTCGTCGACGTGCCGGGGGGCCGCGTGGTGCTGGACCCGCCGGCCGGGCTCATGGCGTCCGACGCGGAGAACATGGTCGTGAGCGACGAGACGAGCGGCACCCCGCAGCCGTCGGGCGACGAGGGCTGACGTGCGCATCGACGTCGTCACGATCTTCCCCGAGTACCTCGCGCCGCTCGACCTCTCGCTCGTCGGCAAGGCGCGCAGCGCCGGGATCCTCGACCTGCGGGTGCACGACCTGCGCACGTGGACGACCGACCGTCACCGCACCGTCGACGACACGCCGTTCGGCGGGGGCGCCGGCATGGTCATGCGCCCGGACGTCTGGGGGACCGCGCTCGACGAGGTGCTCGCCGGGGGCGGGCACCTGCTGGTGCCGACGCCGTCCGGCGCACCGCTGACCCAGCGCACCGCGGAGCGCCTCGCGGGCGAGGACCACCTGGTCGTCGCGTGCGGCCGCTACGAGGGCATCGACGCCCGGGTCGCGGAGCACTACCGCACCGTGCCGGGCGTGCAGGTCACCGAGTTCTCGCTCGGCGACTACGTGCTCAACGGGGGAGAGGTCGCGGCGCTCGTGCTCGTCGAGGCGGTCGCCCGGCTGCTGCCGGGCGTCGTCGGCAACCCCGCCTCGCTGGTCGAGGAGTCGCACGGTGCTGCCGGGCTCCTCGAGTACCCGGTGTACACCAAGCCGCCGAGCTGGGGCGGCCTCGACGTGCCCGAGGTGCTGCTCTCGGGGCACCACGCGCGCATCGAGCGGTGGCGGCGCGACGAGGCGCTCGCGCGCACGGCCGCGCGACGTCCCGACCTCGTGCGCGCGCTCGACGTCGGGCTGCTCGACGCGCGCGACCGGGCCGTGCTGGCGGAGTCCGGGTGGGCGGTGGCCGACGGGCGGCTCACTCCCGTGGCCGCGCCCGCGTCGGCGCCCGAGCCGGGTCCCGCGCGCGCACCCGGCA
>NZ_JBFTER010000105.1:0-18181 GCF_047229345.1 Cellulomonas jepli
CGCCCGCACCGCCCCACCGGCGCGGGCCTGCGCCGCTGTCGCCCCGCCGGGCTAGCCTCGCACTCGATGCCTGCCGAGAGCTCCCCGAGCACCCCGCCGCCCGCCCCGCCGAGCCGCCCGACCGGCACGGTGCGCCGCGCGGGCACGACCGTCGAGGTCGACGCCGCGCCCGTGCTCTCCTACCCGATGGCGCACAACCGGCTCCCCGTCGTGAGCCGGATCGCGGTGCACCACACCGGCCCGGCGGTGCGCGGCGCGGTCGTGCAGGTCGAGGTGCGCGACGTCGAGGGGCGCGTCGGCACGCCGTGGGAGCAGCTCGTCGACCTCGAGACCGGTGCGCAGACCGTCCTGACCGACGTGGACCTGCGGCTCGACCCGGCGGCGGTCCTGCAGATCGAGGAGCAGCGGCCCGCGCAGGTCGTGGTGCAGGTGCTGGGCGAGGGCGACCTGCTCGCGGAGCGGACCGTGCACGTCGACCTGCTCGCGCCGCGCCAGTGGCTCGCGGTGCCGCCGGTGCTCGCGATGGAGCTGCTCGCGGCGTTCGTCATGCCGAACCACCCGGCGGTGCGGACGCTCGTCGACGAGGCGTGCGCGCTGCTCGCCGAGCGCACGGGCGACGCGTCGACGGCGGGCTACCAGCAGGGGCCGGAGCGGGTCGACGCGACCGTCGCCGCGGTGCTCGACGCGACGACCGCGCGCGGCATCCGGTACAGCGAGCCGCCCGCGTCGTGGTCGGACGTCGGGCAGAAGGTCCGCACGCCCGAGGAGGTGCTCGACGGCCGCGTCGGGACCTGCCTCGACACCGTCGTGACGATGGCCGCGGCGCTCGAGCACGTCGGGATCCGCCCGCTGCTGTGGCTCGTCGAGGGGCACGCGTTCCTCGGGTACTGGCGCGAGGAGGCGGCGCTCGCGGCGATCGCGCAGCGCGAGGTCCCGGACGTCGCGGCGGTCGTCAACCTCGTCGACCTCGGGCTCGTCCGGCTCGTCGAGACGACGCTCGTCACCGCGCGCGGCACGGGCGAGGGCGCGGCGGGCGCCGGACCCGTGACGGCCGCCCAGGCGCACGACGCCGCGTACGCGCGCTGGCTGACCGGCGACCTCGCGCGCGTGCTCGGCGTGGTCGACGTGTGGCGGGCCCGGCGTGCGGGGGTCCTGCCGCTGCCCGCGCACACGCGCGCCGCCGACGGCACCGTGACGATCACCGAGTACCGGCCCGGCGAGGACCGCACGACCGTCCCGCAGCCCGTCGCGGCCGACTCCGAGGTGCGCCCCGCCGCCGCCGGGACGCTGGGCCGGGCGCCCGTGCCGCCGCGCGTCGCGCAGTGGAAGAACTCGCTGCTGGACCTGTCGCTGCGCAACCGGCTCATCCACTTCACGCCGCGCTCGGGCGTCCCGCTCGCGGTGCCGGCTGGGGGCCTCGGGGCGGTCGAGGACGCGCTGCACGACGGCCGCGCCGTGCACCTGCTGCCCGCCGACCAGCTCGACGAGGTGCAGGTCGCCCGGGGCGCGACGAGTGGCCGTGAGCTGCCGCCCGAGCAGCGTGCCGAGCTGTTCGCCCGGCGTCAGGCGCTCTACACCGACCTGCCCGCGGCGGGGTACGCGACGCGGCTGCGGGGGCTCGCGTACAAGGCGCGCACGGTCGTCGAGGAGACCGGCGCCAACAACCTGTACCTCGCGTCGGGCTCCCTGGTGTGGACGCTCGACGGCCGCGAGCTGCGGTCACCGCTGGTGCTCACGCCCGTCCGGCTGGTCACGCGCTCGCGTGAGCACGCGTACCGCCTCGAGCTCGACGAGACGGGCGCGAGCACGCCCAACTACTGCCTGCTGGAGAAGCTGCGCCAGGTGCACGGGCTCACGGTGCCGGGCCTCGCGGAGCCCGCGCTCGACGGCGCCGGGATCGACGTCGACGCCGCGCTGCTCGCGCTGCGCACGGCGCTCGCCGCCGAGGGCCTCGGCTACCGCGTCGAGGAGACCGCCGACCTCGCGATCCTCCAGTTCGCGAAGTTCCGGCTCTGGAAGGACCTCGACGAGCACTGGGACGTGCTGACGCAGAACCCGCTCGTCCGGCACCTCGTCGAGTCGCCCACCGCGGTGTTCGCGGACCCGGCCCCCGAGCCGGCCGCGGTCGACCTCGACGAGCTCGCGGCGGCGTGCCCGGTGCCCGCGGACGCCTCGCAGCTCGACGCCGTCGCGCACGCGGTCGCCGGCCGGACGTTCGTGCTCGAGGGGCCGCCCGGCACGGGCAAGTCCCAGACCATCACCAACCTGCTGACCCGGGCCGTGGCCGAGGGGCGCCGGGTGCTGTTCGTCGCCGAGAAGCGCGCCGCGCTCGACGTGGTCCGCGCGCGGCTCGACGACGTCGGCATGGGGCCGTTCTCGCTCGACCTGCACGACAAGGGCAGCAAGCCCTCGGCGGTCCGCGGGCAGGTCCGCACCGCGCTCGAGCACGTCGTCGAGGTCGACGAGGAGGGGCTCGCCGCCGAGCAGGAGACGCTCCGCGCGGCCCGCCGGGCCCTCGCCCGCTACGCCGAGCGGCTGCACGAGCCCAACGGCGTCGGGCTGTCGTTCTACTCGGCGCGCACGAGCCTGCTCGCGCTGACCGAGGGCGCGGGGCGCCGGCGAGTGCCGGGTGCCGGGGGCGCGTCGACGGCGCCGGCGGTCGGGACGACCGAGGTGCTCCCCGTGCCCGTCGAGCTCGTCACGACGGGCGCCCCCGAGGTCCCCGCGCTGCGGCGCGCGCTCGCGCTGCTGCCGGACACCGCCGACCCGGCGCGCCCGCGCCCCGACCACCCGTGGGGCTTCGTGGGGCTCGCGGACCCGCAGCGCCTCGACGTGGCCGCCGTCGGCCGGGCCGTCGCGGACGTCGACGCGGCGCTCACCCCGGCGCGGGCCCTGAGCGGGACGACCGCCACGGTGCTCGCCGCCGCGCGGACCCACGAGGACCTCGAGGTGCTCGCCGACCTGGGTGCCGCGCCGCCGGTCCGCGTCGAGACGCTCGACGAGACCCGGACCGAGCGCTGGCGCGCGACCGCGGCGCGGCTCGTCGAGGAGATCGCCGCGTTCCCCGCGACGGCCGCCGCCGAGCACCACGGGCTCGCGCTCGCCGTCCCCGCGGTGCTCGACCTCCCGCTCGCCGACCTCGCGCGCCAGGCGCAGGCCGCCGCGTCCTCGGGGTGGTGGGGCCGCCGGGGCCGGCTGCTCGCGGTCGGCGCGCAGCTCCAGCCCGGGCTGCGAACGGGGACGACGCTCAAGGCCGGGCAGGTGCTCGACGTCGCCGCGTCGCTCGCCCGCGTCCAGGTCGCCGTCCAGACGCTCGCGTTCCGGGTGCAGGGGCTCGCCGGCGTGACGCTCCCGGCGGGCTGGAACCCGCTGCTGACCGAGGCGCTCGAGACCGTGCAGAGCCAGGTCGCGTGGCTCACGTGGGCCGGCGAGGCCGTCGACCCCGACGGCGGCGACCCGACGGCCGACCCGTTCGTGCGCGCGCTGCGGGCGTTCGTCGACGACGTCGCGCGCCTCCCGCTGCTGCCGGCCGACGTCGCGGTGCTCGAGCGGGTCTCGCGCACGACGACGGCGCTCGCGGCGGTGGTGCAGGCCACGACGCGTCAGGTCGCCCGGTGGACGACCCCCGACGGGTTCGTCGCGCGCTGGACGGCGACGGCGGCCGAGCGCGTCGGAGGTGCGGGCGGCGACGACGCCTGGGCGTCCGCCGCCGCGTGGGACGCGGTGGGGGACGACGAGCCCGACGCGGACGGCCCGGCTCCCGTGGCACGCCCGGCCGCGTCGGGGATCGACCCGCTCCCGCTGCAGCGCTGGGTCGCGTTCGTCGGGGCGCTCGAGCCCCTGCGCCGCGCCCGGCTGACGTCGGCACGCGAGCTGCTGCTCGTCGGCGCGGTCGACGCGGCGGACGCCGTGCGCGCGCTCGACCGGGGGGTCGCGATCGCGTCGGCACGCGAGCGCCGCACCGCGACGGGCCTCGACGGCTTCGACCCCGTCGCGCACGGCCGCGCCATCGGCCGCTTCCTCTCGTCCGCCGCTGCCGTCCGCGACCACCAGCGCACCGCGCTCCCGCGCGAGGTCACGGCGGCGCGCCCGTTCGACGCGTCGTCGGCGCAGGGCGACATGGGCGGGCTCGTCCGCGAGCTCGCCCGGCAGCGCGGCGGTCTCGGCGTGCGCGGGCTCATGGCGACGTACGGCGAGCTCCTCACGCAGGTCATGCCGTGCGTGCTCGTCAGCCCGGACTCGCTCGCCCGGTTCTTCCCGGCGCGCGCGGGCCTGTTCGACCTCGTGGTGTTCGACGAGGCGTCCCAGATCCGGGTGGCCGACGCCGTCGGCGCCCTGGGCCGGGCGCGCTCGGTCGTCGTGGTCGGGGACTCCAAGCAGATGCCGCCGACGTCGTTCGCCGAGGTCACGGGCGGGAGCGACGACGACTCCGCGGAGGGTGGCACCGACCGGGAGGTCGCCGACGGGCTCGTCGAGGGTGTGCTCACGGGCGCCCTGGCCGTCGAGGACGAGGAGAGCATCCTGTCCGAGTGCGTGCAGGCGCGCGTGCCGCGGCGGTGGCTGTCGTGGCACTACCGCAGCCAGGACGAGTCGCTCATCGCGTTCAGCAACCACCAGTACTACGAGGACCGGCTCAGCTCCTTCCCCGCGCCGACCTCCGGCGCCGCCGACCCTGGCCCCGGCGGGTACGGCGTGAGCCTCGTGCGGGTCGACGGGACGTTCCACCGGACCGCTCGGCGGGGCGGGCCGGGGGAGAGCACCGCGGGGCTGCTGCGCACCAACCCGGTCGAGGCCCGCGCGGTGGTCGACGAGATCCGCCGCCGCTTCGACGCCTCGCCGGACGGCCTGCCGTCGATCGGGGTCGTCACGTTCAACGCCCCGCAGCGCGCGCTCATCGAGGCGCTGCTCCGGGACTCGGGCGACGACCGGCTCGCCGACGCGCTCGAGCGCAGCGGCTCGGCGGGCGGCTCCGACGAGGGACTGTTCGTCAAGAACCTGGAGAACGTCCAGGGCGACGAGCGCGACACGATCCTGTTCTCGACCGCGTTCTCGGTGAACGACCGCGGGTACCTCCCGCTCAACTTCGGGCCGCTCAACCGTGACGGCGGCGAGCGCCGGCTCAACGTCGCGGTCACCCGGGCCAGGCGCCAGGTCGTCGTGTTCTCGTCGTTCGACCCCGAGCAGCTGCGCGCCGAGGAGACCCAGAGCGTCGGCATCAAGCACCTGCGCGCGTACCTCGACCTCGCGGCGAGCCGCTCGCGCGCGACGACGGTCCCCGCGCGGCGCTCCTCGGCGGTCGACCGACACCGCGAGCAGGTCGCGGACGCGCTGCGCGAGCGGGGGATCGCGGTCCGCACCGACGTCGGGCTCTCCGACTTCCGCGTCGACCTCGCGCTGTCCGACGCCGCGGCCCCGGAGCGTCCGCTCGTCGCGGTCCTGCTCGACGGGCCGGGCTGGGCCGCGCGCCGCACGGTCGGCGACCGCGACGGGCTGCCGACCGAGGTGCTCTCGCGGATGCTGCGCTGGCCGGCGGTCGAGCGCGTGTGGCTGCCCGCGTGGCTCGCGACGCCCGGGGACGTCCTGGACCACCTCGTCGGGGCGGTGGAGCGCGCGGCGGCGGACGCCGGGGCGGACCGGGCGTCGGCGTAGCGGTCGCGCGCGGCGCCTCCGGTGCCGTGATGGTGGCACTCTGGAGGTCGCTGACCGACCCTGGAGGCCGCCCGATGTCCCTCGAGCCGTTCCGCAGCCTCGATCGCAGCACCCTGCGCGAGCGGGCGCTGACGACGCTGCGCGACGCGGTGACGTCCGGCCGCTACCAGCCCGGGGACCACCTGGGGGAGGTCGACCTCGCGCAGCAGCTCGGCGTCAGCCGGGGCACGGTGCGGGAGGCGCTGCGCCACCTGCAGCAGGAGGGGCTGGTCAGCCCCGGGGCGCGCGGGATGCTGCGGGTTCGTGCCCTGTCCGCCCGCGAGGTGACCGAGCTGTTCCGGGTCCGCGCGGCGCTCGAGGGCCTGGCGGTGGCGGAGATCCTCGCGGGACCGGGTCGGGATGCGGCGGTGCACCGCCTGCGGGGTGCGCTGGTCACGCTCGCCGAGGCGGGCACCGAGTTCGAGGCGCGGCTGCAGGCCGACCTCGCCTTCCACCTGCTGCTCTGCGAGCTCTCGGGCAACTCGATGCTGGTGGACAGCTGGCGGCACCTCGAGGGCCGCATGCGGGTGACGATCCTGAGCCTGGAGCCGAGCAGCTGGGCGTCGCTCACCTCCGAGGACCGGCACGCCGCGATCGTCGACGCGATCGAGCAGGGCGACGTCGACACGGCCGTGGCTGTCGTCGAGCAGCACATGGCCGAGGCTGCCGAGCAGTACGCGGGCGCGCGCAGCGCCTGAGTTTCTGGCACCTGACCAGCCCGTCCGTCACGGGGGTCCACATGGGGTGTTGACACGCGTGAAGAAACGACCGCACCATCGATGTCGAGTGTTAACAGTCAACATCTGACCCAGCACCCCGATCAACGGAGATCACCATGACGGACCGATCCCAACCGGGCGCCCCTGCGAGCGACGTGCAGCCGCGCCACCCCGTCGAGGGCACCCCGGCGCGCAAGCGCGTCGCGGTCGGCTCCTCGATCGGCGCCACGATCGAGACCTACGACTTCATCGGCTTCGGCACGGCCGCCGCCCTGTACTTCAACGACGCGTTCTTCCCGTCCGAGGACCCCCTGTCCGGCACGCTGCTCTCGTTCGCGACGCTGGGCGTCGGGTTCGCGGTGCGGCCCCTGGGCGGCATCATCGGCGGCTACCTGGGCGACCGGATCGGCCGCAAGCCCGTCCTCGTGGCCTCGCTCCTGCTGATGGGCGTCGCCACCGTCGCCATCGGCCTGCTGCCCACCTACGCGCAGGTCGGCATGTGGGCCGGCGTGCTGCTCGTGGCGGTGCGCGTCGTGCAGGGCCTGGCGTTCGGCGCCGAGTGGGGCGGCGCGATCCTGATGACGTTCGAGCACGCACCCTGGCGCAAGAAGGGGCTGTACACCGGCATCACCCAGGCCGGGTTCCCGCTCGGGCTGCTGCTCGCCAACGCCGCGTTCCTGCTCGCCGTGCCGCTCGGCGGGACCTGGATGTGGCGCGTGCCGTTCCTGCTGAGCGTCGTGCTCATCGCGGTCGGCATCGTCATCCGGCTCAAGGTCGAGGAGTCCCCGGAGTTCGAGGAGCTCAAGGAGGACGGCGACGTCGCCAAGAACCCGCTCAAGGAGGTCCTGCGGGACGACTGGCGCAACATCGTGCGCGCGTTCTTCCTGCGGGTCGCCGAGACCGCCGGCTACGCGGTGTCCGTGACGTTCGTGCTGACGTACCTGCGTGACCAGGAGCTCGCCGACCGGACCCTGACGCTCACGGCGCTCATGATCGCCGCCGCGCTCGGCATCGCCGCCACCGCGGCCTGGGGAGCGCTGACCGACCGCGTCGGGCGCCGGCCGGTCTACCTGTTCGGCACCGCCGTCATGGCGGCCTGGGGCGTGCCGCTGTTCCTGACCCTCAACACCGGCGCCGCCGTCGCGATCGTGCTCGCGTTCATCGTGAGCTACACCGTCTGCCAGAACTGCCTCGCCGGGGTGCAGGGCGCCTGGTTCTCCGAGCTCTTCAACGCCCGCACCCGCACCTCGGGCGCCTCGCTCGCCTACCAGCTCTCCGCGGTCGTCTCGGGGTTCACCCCGCTGATCGTCACCTACCTGTACGCCGAGACGGGGTGGGTCGGGCCGGCCCTGCTCTTCAGCGCCTACGGCGTGTGCGGTCTGGTCGCCGCGCTGGTCACCCGCGAGACGTGGGGCCCGGCCGAGCGCGCGCACACCGCCCGGCTCGAGGCCGCGTCGCGCGCCGGAGCGCACGTCCCCGGTCCCGCGCCCGTGGCCGGCGCCACCCCGAAGTCGTCCACCCCGCAGGCGCCCAGCCCGCAGCCGACCGCCGCGCGTCCGCACGCGGCCGCGTCCTGACCGTCCCCACACCACCGAGGAGCACACGTGACCACCGCCCCCGCGGCACCGCCGCGCACCGTGGAGGACCGCGCCGAGCGCGTCGCCCGGCTCGAGGCCTCCGCCCACCGCATCCGCCACCACGCCCTGGACATGGGTGAGGTCCAGGGTCAGGGCTACGTCGGCCAGGCCCTCGGCGTCGCCGACGTGCTGGCCGTCGTCTACGGCGACCAGCTGCGGTTCCGCCCGGACGAGCCCGAGTGGCCCGAGCGTGACCGGTTCCTGCTGTCGATCGGCCACTACGCCATCGCCCTGTACGCCGCCCTCGCCGAGGCCGGCACGATCCCCGTCGCGGAGCTCGACACCTACGGGTCCGACGACTCGCGCCTGCCGATGTCCGGCATGGCGTCCTACACGCCGGGGATGGAGATCTCCGGCGGCTCCCTCGGGCACGGCCTCGGCGTCGCGACGGGCATGGCACTCGGGCTCCGGCTCCAGGGCAGCTCCGCGCGGGTGATCAACCTGCTCTCCGACGGCGAGCTCGACGAGGGCTCGACGTGGGAGGCGGCGCTCGCCTGCGCGCACCACGGCCTGGACAACGTCACCGCGATCGTCGACGTCAACGCCCTGCAGGCCGACGGCCCCACCGCCGGCGTCCTGCGCACGGAGCCCGTCACCGACAAGTGGCGCGCGTTCGGCTGGCACGCGGTCCGCGTCGACGGCAACGACGTCGGAGCGCTCGTCGACGCCTTCGACGAGCTGCGCACCCACCGCGGCCGGCCGAGCGTCCTGGTCTGCGACACCCGCGTCGGCTCCGGCGTGCGGATGTTCGAGGAGCGCGAGAAGGCCCACTTCCTGCGGGTGGCGGAGGACGAGTGGCAGCAGGCCCGAGACCAGCTCGACGAGAGGACCGCGCGATGAGCACCACGACGACTGCCGGAGCGGCGAGGCTCAAGACCTCGGCGATGATCGCCTCGTTCGCCGACCCGGGGCAGCGCACCGCGAGCGCCCCGTTCGGGCACGCCCTGGCCCGCCTCGCCGAGGAGCGACCCGAGATCGTGGGCCTCTCGGCGGACCTCGCCAAGTACACCGACATGCACGTGTTCCGCGCCGCGCACCCCGAGCGCTTCTTCCAGATGGGCATGGCCGAGCAGACGATGCTCGGCGCCGCCGCCGGCATGGCGGAGGTCGGCCTGGTGCCGTTCGCGTCCACCTACTCGGTGTTCGCGACCCGCCGCGCGTATGACTTCCTGTGCCTGGACATCGCCGAGCCGGGCCTGAACGTCAACGTCGTCGGCGCCCTGCCGGGCCTGACCACCGGGTACGGGCCCAGCCACCAGGCCACCGAGGACCTGGCGATCCTGCGGGGGTGCCCGGGCCTGACCATCGTCGACCCGTGCGACTCGCTCGACATCGAGCAGGCGGTGCCCCAGCTCGCCGCTCACGCCGGCCCGACGTACCTCCGCCTGCTGCGCGGGAACGTCCCGACCGTGCTCGACGAGTACGACTACCGCTTCGAGCTCGGCAAGGCCGCGGAGCTGCGCACGGGCCGCGACGTCGTCCTGATCTCGACCGGGCTCATGACGATGCGCGCCCTGCAGGCCGCGCAGCGCCTCGAGGCCGACCACGTCGACGTCGCCGTGCTGCACGTCCCGACGATCAAGCCGCTCGACCGCGACGCGATCCTCGCCGCGGCCCGGACCGACCGGCTCGTCGTGACGCTCGAGAACCACACGGTCGTCGGCGGGCTCGCCGAGTCCGTCGCGTCGACGCTCGCGTTCGCGGGCGTCGGCACCCGGGTCGTGCCGATCGCCCTGCCCGACGAGTTCCTCGCGGCGGGCGCGCTGCCCACGCTGCACGACCGGTACGGGCTGTCGACCGACGCCGTCGTCCAGCGCGTCCGCGCCGAGCTGGGGGGAACGGCTCGCCGGACCACCCCCGCGGCCGCCGCGGCCACCGTCCCGCCCACCGCCTGAGCCTGCCCAGGCCCGGCTGTCCCCGCACACGAACTGGAGACCCGCATGTCCCACACCGACAAGACCGCCGTCGTGACCGGCGGTGGCTCGACCCGCGGCATCGGCCGCGCCACTGCCCACGCCCTCGCCGCGGACGGCTGGAACATCGCCGTCCTCGACCTCGACGAGGCCAGCGCCAAGGACGCCGCCCACGAGATCGCGGAGCGGGCCGGGGTCGAGGCCGTCGGCGTGGCGTGCGACGTCACGGACGAGGCGTCGGTCCAGGCCGCCCTCACCGTGGTCGACGGCGCCCTGCCGCCGGTCGGCGCCCTGGTCAACAACGCCGGCATCACCTCGCCGGTGCCGTTCGTCGAGGTCAGCGGCCAGGACTGGGACCGCGTGTTCGCGGTCAACGTGCGCGGCGCGTACAACGTGACGCGCGCGCTCGTCCCCGGCATGGTCGAGCGCGGGTTCGGGAGGGTCGTCTTCCTCTCCTCGGTGTCCGCCGAGCGTGGTGGTGGCGTCTTCGGCGGCGTCGCCTACTCGGCCGCGAAGGCCGCCCAGCTCGGCTTCGCGCGCGCGCTGGCCCGCGAGGTCGGCCCGCACGGGATCACGGTCAACTCCGTGGCGCCCGGCCTCATCGACACCGACATCACCGCCGGCAAGCTGACGGGTGAGCGCGAGGCGGCGGTGCTGGCCGGCGTGCCCGTCGGCCACAAGGGGCGCACCCGCGACGTCGCCGACCTCATCACGTACCTGTGCCGCGAGGAGACCTCGTACGTCACCGGCGCGACCTACGACGTCAACGGCGGGTCGCACATCCACTGACCGTCGGGGTGGTCGTCCGCCGCGGGGTGGACGGCCGCCCCCAGGAGCGGGACGGTGAGGGGTGAGGTGCCCGGGACGGGGAGGCGCGCGTACGTGACGACGCACGGGAACGGCGAGCCCCGGGAGCCGATCGCGGCAGGGCGTCCGAGCACCCCGGCGCCCCCCGGCACCGCGGTCCCGGTCTTCTTCCTCTCCGACAGCACGGGCATCAGCGCCGAGACGATGGGCAACGCCCTGCTCATCCAGTTCCCCGACCTGGTGTTCGAGCGGCGGGTGATCCCGTTCATCTCCACCGTCGCCGAGGCGCGCGAGGTCGTCGCGGTCCTCGACGCCGCGGCCGCGGGTCCGGTGACGCCGCTCGCGTTCTCCACCGCCGCGCTCACCGAGGTGCGCGAGGAGCTCCAGCGGTCCCGCTGCCCGATCATCGACCTCTTCGACATCCACATGGCGCGCGTCGAGTCGATCCTCGGCGCGCAGGGAGCGCGGGTCGCCGCCCGGCTGCACGGCGTCGGGGACATCCAGCGGTACAACGCCCGGATGGCGGCGGTCGAGTACGCCATCGAGCACGACGACGGCCAGTCCCTGCGCGCGCTCGACAAGGCCGACGTCATCCTCCTGGCACCGTCCCGGTGCGGGAAGACGCCCACCACGATGTACCTCGCCCTGCAGCACGGCGTCTTCGTGGCCAACTACCCGCTGGTCGACGAGGACTTCGACTCCGAGGACCTTCCCCGGCCGGTCCGCGACCTCGGTGAGCGCTGCTTCGGCATCACGACGACCCCCGGGCGACTGGCGCAGGTCCGCCAGGAACGGCGCCCGGGCTCGCGCTACTCCTCGCTCGAGCAGTGCACGTACGAGCTGCGCCGCGCCGAGGCGCTCTACGCCCGGCACGGCATCCCGTCGATCTCCTCGGCCGCGACGTCGGTCGAGGAGATGTCGACCGTGATCCTCCAGCGGCTCGCCCGCTCACGTACGTCCGCACGCCCCGCAGCGTCGACCTCACAGGAGCCGTCATGACCCCGACCCAGCCCAACGTCCTGTGGTTCGCCGACCTCGGGCTGACCGACCTCGAACGCGTGGGCGGCAAGAACGCCTCGCTGGGCGAGATGGTCCGCCACCTGTCCGCCGCGGGCGTCCGCGTGCCCGACGGCTTCGCCACGACCGCGGACGCCTACCGCCGGTTCATCGGGGAGACCGGCCTCGCCGGGACGATCAGCGAGCTCCTCGCGGACCTCGACACCGACGACGTCCAGCGGCTCGCCGAGGTCGGCCGCACGATCCGGCAGGCCGTGGTCGAGCGCCCGTTCCCGCCCGACCTCGAGGCCGACATCCGCGCCGCGTTCGCCCGGCTGTCCGCGGGCGACCCCGAGCGGTCGTTCGCCGTGCGGTCGTCGGCGACCGCCGAGGACCTGCCCGACGCCTCGTTCGCGGGCCAGCAGGAGACGTTCCTCAACATCCGCGGCGTCGACGCGGTGCTCACCGCGATCCGCGAGGTGTTCGCCTCGCTCTACAACGACCGGGCCATCGCGTACCGGGTGCACCACGCGTTCGAGCACGACACCGTCGCGCTCTCGGCCGGCGTGCAGCAGATGGTGCGCTCGGACCTCGGCGCCTCGGGCGTCATGTTCACGATGGACACCGAGTCCGGCTTCACCGACGCCGTCTTCCTCACCTCGTCGTACGGGCTGGGGGAGGCCGTCGTCCAGGGCGCGGTCAACCCCGACGAGTTCTACGTCTACAAGCCGGCCCTCGCCGCCGGTCGACCGGCGATCCTCAAGCGCGGGCTCGGGGCCAAGGCCATCAAGATGACCTACACCGACGACCCGACCGTGGGGCGGACGACCGCGTTCGTCGACGTCGACGAGGCCGAGCGCGGCCGGCTGAGCCTCACCGACGCCGAGGTCACGGAGCTGGCCCGGCAGGCCGTCGCCATCGAGGCGCACTACGGACGTCCCATGGACATCGAGTGGGGCCGCGACGGCCACGACGGGCAGCTGTACGTGCTGCAGGCGCGCCCGGAGACGGTGAAGTCACGGCAGTCGGCGGGCACGCTCGAGCGCTGGACCGTCACCGGCTCGGCGCCCACGCTCGTCGAGGGCCGTGCGATCGGCCAGAAGGTCGGTGCCGGCGCGGTGCGGGTGCTCGCCTCGGTCGACGACATGCACTCCTTCACGCCGGGCGACGTGCTCGTCGCCGACATGACCGACCCCGACTGGGAGCCGATCATGAAGCGCGCGAGCGCGATCGTCACCAACCGGGGCGGGCGCACGTGCCACGCCGCGATCATTGCCCGGGAGCTCGGCATCCCGGCCGTCGTCGGCACCGGCTCGGCCACCCGCGAGCTCGCCGACGGGCAGGACGTCACGGTCTCCTGCGCGCAGGGCGACACCGGCTACGTCTACGCCGGTCTGCTCGACTTCGCCGTCGAGGAGACCGAGCTCGACACCATGCCCGCGATCGACGTGAAGATCATGATGAACGTCGGGACCCCGGACCAGGCCTTCGCCTTCTCCCGGCTCCCGCACTCCGGCGTCGGGCTGGCGCGGCTGGAGTTCATCATCAACCGGCAGATCGGCATCCACCCCCGGGCGCTGCTGGACCTGGACCGCCTCGAGGACCCGCTGCGCGCGACGATCGCCGACGCGATCCGGTCGTACGCCTCGCCCCGCGACTACTTCGTCCAGCGCGTCGCCGAGGGGGTCTCGACCCTGGCCGCCGCGTTCGCCCCGGAGCCCGTGATCGTGCGGATGAGCGACTTCAAATCCAACGAGTACGCGAACCTCGTGGGCGGCGAGCTGTACGAGCCGCACGAGGAGAACCCGATGATCGGCTACCGCGGGGCGTCCCGGTACCTGTCACCGGAGTTCGCCGAGTGCTTCGCGATGGAGTGCGAGGCGCTGAGGTTCGTGCGCGACGAGATGGGACTGACCAACGTCAAGATCATGATCCCGTTCGTCCGGACCGTCACCGAGGCGGAGGGCGTCGTCCGGCTGCTCGGGCAGCACGGTCTGCGCCGTGGGGACAACGGGCTGCAGGTCATGATGATGTGCGAGCTGCCGTCGAACGCCGTGATCGCCGACCAGTTCCTCGACCACTTCGACGGGTTCTCGATCGGCTCGAACGACATGACGCAGCTGACCCTCGGGCTCGACCGTGACTCCGCACTGGTCGCCGCGGGGTTCGACGAGCGGGACCCCGCGGTGAAGTTCATGCTCGCCGCGGCGATCCAGGCGTGCAAGCGACGCGGCAAGTACGTCGGCATCTGCGGGCAGGGGCCCAGCGACCACCCCGACCTCGCCGACTGGCTCGTCGACCAGGGCATCGACACCATGTCCCTGAACCCCGACACCGTCGTCAGCACCTGGCTGCGCCTCGGCGCCCGCCAGAAGACGCCCTCCTGACGACCGGCTCGCGACGTGCCCCGCGCCCGGGACGCGACGGCGGCGGCCGGTCGCCCCCGCCCGGACAGCCGGAGGCCTACAGCGGGCGCCGCGCCACGAACGTCACGTGCGTGTCCGGCCACTCGACGGGCTCGCCGGTCGCGGCGTCCCGCAGCTCGGCCCCGACCGACAGCCGGTTCTCGACGAGCCACTCGTTGCGCCACGGCCCGCTCGCGGGGTCGACCACGAACCCGACGCCCTCGAGCAGCGCGACCCAGTCGGGCCACGTCATGTCGCAGAACCGCTCGTGGCACTCGGACAGCCAGGAGTCGACGTAGTCGCGCGTGTACAGGAACTCCGCGGCGGCCCGCAGCGTGAGCTCCGCGACGGAGTCGTCCACCCACCGCACGTCGCACTCGCCGCCGGACAGCGCCGGGAAGTCCTGCGCGAGCTGCACGAGCCGCTCGGCGGGCGAGAGCGCGGCGACGTGCGCGGCGACGGCCTCGCGCGTCCACCCGTCGAGGTCCACGGGCTCGGCGCCGGCGCTCGTGCCGTCGAGCGCGAGGTGCACGAGCCGGTCCCCGTCGAGCGGGCCCAGCACGTCGGAGCACACCCACACGCCGCCGGGAGCCGTGTGCTCGTAGATCCGCTTCGCGAGCAGCTCGAGGTCGCTGCGCCCGGCGCCGTAGCTCGAGATCTCGTGGGTCAGCGCGACCGTCAGCGTCGTGCTGACCGTGGCCGCGGGGAAGACGGGGGAGCGCAGCAGGTTCCGCTGCGCGAAGAAGACGTTCGGGTTGGCGAACACGCCCTGCGCGCGCCGGTGCTCGGCCTCCGCGACGAGGTGCCGCGAGATGTCGACCCCGTACAGGTCCGACTCCGCGAGCCGCGGGTCGCGGGAGGCGCGCTCGAGCAGCCCACCCGCGGCGCACCCGAGGTCGACGACGCGGCCCGGCACGACGAAGGGCGCGACGAGGTCCCACTTGCGGTCGGACGCGTCGTCGAACGCGGCGGTGTACGTGCGGTAGTCGCGCGTGGTCGTGAGGTCGCCCTCGGTCGAGACCGTCGGGTCCTCGTGGATCAGGGTGATCGCGGCGTCGAGCCGGTAGCGGTCGTAGAAGTGCACGACCTCGGGGTGCGCGAGGTCCCGCCAGCGCTCCTCGCCCGTGGCGAGGAGCTCGAGGACGTCCCAGGGCCGCTCGGGGGCGTCGTCGCACGCGTCCTCGACGGGCACGACGCGGAAGCCGAGGTCGGCGTACATCGCGGCGACCTCCGGCGTCGAGCACGCGACGACCGTGTCGAGCGGCGTGGCCGTCACGCCGGTCGTGAGCTCGACGCTTGCGAGGACGGTGCGCGCGAACCGCGGGCTCGGCGGGACGTCGGCGACGGGCGCGACGACCGAGGGCAGCCCCTCGACGGCTGTGACGCGCTCGATCATCGCCTCGCGCCGGTGCGCCGGGAGCGGGTTGCGCCGCGTGCCGCTGTGGGTGGCCGACGTGACGGCCCAGACGACGTTCGCGTCGAGGTCGCACACGACGCGCTCGCCCGCCGAGTCGGCGAGCTCCCCGCCGAGCAGAGCGTGCAGGTACGCCGTCTGGAACCGGGTCACCAGGTGGTGCCGGCCGGGGAGCAGGACGTGACGGACGCGCGCGGGCATGGCGAGCAGGATGCCACTCCTGGACACCCGTCCGGGCGAGGGGTCCCCCGGACGGCGCAGCCGCGTCGTGCGTACGCGCCCGGGCCGGCAGCACGGAGATACCCTCGCGCGGGTCGGGTCCGGGTTGCCCGACGGGCGCGAGGGGGGCGGTGATGACGGGCGATCGGCCAGGTCCGGAGACGGACCCGTGCGGCTGGCTGCGGTCCGAGATGTCGAGCGGACGTCTGCTCGACGCGGACGCGGTGGAGAGGGCGCGTCGCGCCGGTGCACCGATGGGCTCCGAGCGCGACGCGGTCGTCACCGGGACAGCGTCCTGGGGCGCGACGGTCCGGCTGCCGGGCGGAGCTGCAGGACTCGTCGACCACCTCCAGGGTGGTGCGTCGCTCGCGGTCGGCGCCCTCGAGGGCGCGAGGTACGACGAGTGAGCTCTGGAGGCGACGGCTCGACGCCCGGAGGTGAGTCGGAGGGGGTCGACCGTGAGTGGGACGTCGTCGGCCCGGAGGGCTTCGCCCGGTTGCGGCTCGGTGACGCCGTCGACGGCGTGCGGGGACGGTTCGGCGCCCACGTGACGTTCCGGAGGACGCCGGACGCCGACAAGACCGATCACTTCCCGGACGCCGGCGTCATGGCGACGTACGACGTCAACCGCAGGATCACGTTCCTCGAGGTCGTCGAGCCCGCGACTCCCCGGGTCGTGGGGGTTCCCCTGCTCGGGGCCGCGCTGGACGACGTCGTCGCGGCGTTGGCGGCGCACGGCGTCGAGGTCGTGCGGGACCCGGACGGCGGGACGGTCGTCGGCTGGGCCGTCGGGCTGTACGCACCCGACGGAACCGTCGAGGGCGTCTCGATCGGGGAGCCGGTGAAGTGAGGGGGGCACCCGGGTCGGGGACGTGACGTCCGGCTGAGCCTGGAGGACCGGGCGCGTGCCCTGCGCCGAGGTCAGGCCGCCGCGCCCGACCGCCGTCCGCGTCGGACCGCGACCGCCGACGGCGGCCCCGGCACGTCGTCCTCCGGTGCCCGCCACTCCTTGATCGCCGCCCACGCGACGGCCGTGATCGGGACGGCGAGCAGTGCGCCGATGATGCCGGCGAGGATGGTCCCGGCGGTCAGCGCGAGCAGGATCGCGAGCGGGTGCAGGGCGAGCGCGCGGCCGATGACGACGGGCGCGAGCAGGTCGCCCTCGAGCTGGTTCACGGCGATCACGACGATGAGGACGATGAGCGCGATGGTCGGGCCGTTCGTCACGAGCGCGACGAGCGTCGCGAGGATTCCCGCGACGGTCGCGCCGATCAGCGGGATGAACGCACCGAGGAACACGATGGTCGCGAGCGGCAGCGCCAGCGGGACGTCGAGGATGACCAGCGCCAGGCCGATGACCAGGGCGTCGACGAACGCGACGATCGCGGTGCCGCGCACGTAGCCGCCGAGCACCCCGACCGAGCGGTCCCCGACGCGCCACGCTCGTGTGCGGCGCTCCTCGGACAATGGCTGGATCAGGAAGCCGAAGATGCTGCGGCCGTCCTTCATGAGGAAGAACAGCACGACCAGGCCCAGCAGCAGCCCGGCGACGCCCTCGGCGGCCGCGGTGGCCCCGGTGATCGCGCCGCTCTGCACCTGGTCGCTCGTGAGCGCCGCGGTGAGCGCCTCGCGCGCGGACGCGATCTGCTCCTCGGTGATCTCGAGCGGGCCCTCCAGCAGGAACTTCTCGAGCTCCCCGAGCCCGCGGTCGGCCTCCTCGACGAGCGACGGCCACTCCCGGCGGATGCCGCGCCCGACGAGCCACAGCACGACGCCGAGAGTCCCGAGCCCGAGGAGCAGCGCCGCCCAGGTCGCGAGCGCCCGCGGCCACCCCCAGCGACGGAACAGGTGCACGAGCGGGCTGAACGCGGCGGCGAGGATCGCCGCGATGAGCACGGGGATGACGAGCAGCTTGACCTGCGTGAGCCCCCACACGAGGACCGACGCGAGCGCGAGGACCAGGAGCGTCTGGGCGCTGCGGGTCGCGGCGCGGCCCAGGCTGTCGTGCCACGGGCCCGTCGGCGGCGGGGCCACGGGGCGGTGCGTCGGGCTCGGGACCGTCGTGGCGAGCGCGGCGGATGACGGCGTGCGGCCGGTGCGTCGTCGGAAGGCGTTCATGACGTCAACCTGCCACGGGCGCGAGCGGGCGGCGCGGCGGGAGCGCGGGTGGGTCGGGGTGCGGCTGTGGGGCGAGGCGCGACCGCGGGCGGGCCGGATGCGCGGTCCCGCCGTGCGCCGCGGGAGGCCCGGTGCCGGCCACCGGGCCTCCCACCACCGGTCTCTTATTCAACAAAACGAGCCCCCGAGACCCTCACCATGATCGCGTATTCCGTCATCGTGGTGTAAATGTGGGGGGGGGGTGGGGGGGGGGGGGGGGGGGGGG
>NZ_JBFTER010000106.1:0-18105 GCF_047229345.1 Cellulomonas jepli
GGGGGGGGGGGGGGGGGGGGGGGGGGGGGGGGGGGGGGGGGGGGGGGGGGGGGGGGGGGGGGGGGGGGGGGGGGCGGCGGGGCGGGCCGGCGCGGGCGGCGGGGCGGGGAGCGGGCGCGTTCCCGCGCGCCGCATCGTCGTCAGGAGCGCCGCCGCGTCGAGCAGGCGTCCCGGTGCGTCGGTGCCCGGCAGCGTCGCCGCGAGCCGGCCGACCTCGCCCGGGAGGGCCGTGGCGTCGAACGCGCGCCGCGTCACCCCGAGCAGCGCGGACGTCACGAGGTCGTCCCACTCCAGCGCGCGGGCGTGCCCCCCGACCGGCGGCGCACCCACCGGCGCCGGCCTGTCGGCCCCAGGGACGCCGGGCAGCGCGCTCCCGTGCGCCGCACCCTCCGGCTCCACGGCGCTCATGCTGGCACCAGTGCGCCGTCGGCCAGGACCGACTCGGCACGGATCCCGCGCGGGGTCAGGGTCGCGACGAGGGTCACAGGGTGGCCGCCCGCGACGGCGAGCACCGTCCAGAGCCCTGGCGCGGCGACGAGCGGGAGCGCGTCGCCGGCCGCGTCCGCCACGAGCCAGCCGTCGGGGGCACCGCCCGTGGCGGGGACGACGTGCACGCCCGCCAGCACGACGGGCAGGTCGCTCGTCCACGGGTCCGCGGCGAGCGCGCCCGCCCACGCCGCGAGCGCGTCCCCCACGCCGCAGCCCGTCACGACGGACAAGGGGCGCGGCTCGCCGTGGCGGGCGCCGACGACCGCACGGAGCGGGAGCGCGCCCGGGTAGAGGTGCAGGTCCGCGTCGAGCGACGTGCCGGGCACGAGCGAGACGTCGAGCACCTGACCGGGCCCCGCGAACGACAGCACGAGCGCGTCGCGGCCCGTGCCCGCTCCACGCAGGTGCACCCGCCGGGTCGTGAGGCGTCCGTCCGAGGAGTCCCGCAGCGCGAGCACGTCCCAGCGGTCCCGCACGGGCGGCCCCGCGAGCACGTCCTCGGTCCGGACCGTCGCGCCGACGCGCGTGCGGACCGTCGCGGCGAGGTCGTCCGGGAGCGCGTCGAGCCGGCCGTGCGCGGTCGTCAGGAGGTGCACCAGCGCGAGCTCCTCGAGCAGGCGCCCCGGCCAGCCCTCACCCGACGCCGCGACCGAGGCGAGCCGGCGGACGGCGGCCGCGAGCCCGGGTGCCTGCGCGTCGACGAGCCGGGCGGCGACCGGGTCCGTCAGCGCGTAGCCGGCGGTGTCCGCCGACGCCACGCCGGTGCGGACCTGGTCGCGCAGCCAGCGCTCGAGCTCGGCGACCCCGGCCGAGACCCGCTGCTCGCGCTGCTCGGCGCGCCGGCCGGCGGCTCGCGGGTCCACCGGGGTGCGCTCGGCGCGGACCTCGGCCCGCTCGGCGCTGCGTGCGGCCCGCGCCGCCCGGGCCTCGAGCCACGTCGCGGCGAAGTCGGCCGGCTCCTCCTGCTCGGCGACCTCGCCGCCGGCCCACCGCACGAGCAGCGCGAGCGCGTGCTTGCACGGGAACTTGCGGCTCGGGCACGAGCAGGCGAACGCCGGCTCGGTGAGGTCGACGACGGTCTGGTAGGGCGTCTTCCCGGAGCCGGCGCACAGCCCCCACACGACGCCCGGCGCCGCACCCGTGGAGGTCCACGAGCCCGACGTCGCGAGCTTGCGCCCGGCCGCGGCCGAGGACGCGTCGGGGGCGAGCGCGAGCGCCTGCTCGACGGTCCAGGGCTGAGGCATGGCGTCACGGTAGCCACGTCGTCCGACACGGCGCAGGCGGCTCGCCCGAGGCGCGTGACGTGCGGCCGAACACCCGAGGGCGACCGGGCGAACCCGCGTCGACGCCACGGTGGACCTGCGCCGCCCGGTGCCGAGGGAGCGGCCCACGGGTCGGGCGCCGGGTGTGCACCGACTTGCCCGGCCCCTAGTCTCGAAGCATGAGCGCTGACGGATTGGACCAGGCCCGCCGGAAGATGACGGACGCAGGGGTGGCGCCCACTGCGATCGACGTCTTCGCCCGCTTCTACGGTCTCCTCGAGTCGGGGGAGACCGGCGCCATCGCCGAGAGGGACGTGCGCCCGCTGACCGACGTCCCTCACCTGTCCGACCTCGACGTGCCCGACGAGGCGGCCCGCGAGGCCCTCGCCGTGACCGCGGTCATCAAGCTCAACGGGGGCCTCGGGACCTCGATGGGCATGGACCGCGCCAAGTCGCTGCTGCGCGTGCGCGGCGACCAGACCTTCCTCGACGTGATCGCCCACCAGGTCCTGGCCGCGCGTGCCGCGACCGGCGCGCGGCTCCCGCTCGTCCTGATGAACAGCTTCCGCACGCGCGAGGACACCATCGAGGCCCTCGCGCCGCACACCGAGCTCGCCGTCGAGGGTCTGCCGCTCGACTTCCTGCAGAACCGCGAGCCCAAGCTGCGCGCCGACGACCTGACGCCCGTCGACTGGCCCGCGGACCCGAGCCTCGAGTGGTGCCCGCCCGGCCACGGCGACCTGTACACCGCGCTCTACGCGTCGGGCACGCTCGAGCGCCTGCTCGACGCGGGCTACCGGTACGCCTCGGTCTCCAACTCCGACAACCTCGGGGCGTCGCCCGACGCGCGCATCGCCGGCTGGTTCGCCTCGACGGGCGCGCCGTTCGCGGCCGAGGTCGCGCGCCGGACGCCTGCCGACCGCAAGGGCGGCCACCTCGTGGTGCGGGCAGCGGACGGGCGGATCGTCCTGCGCGAGACCGCCCAGACGCTGCCCGAGGACGCCGAGGCGGCCGCGGACATCGAGACGCACCCGTTCTTCAACACGAACAACCTGTGGCTGGACCTGCCGGCGCTGGCCGACGAGCTCGAGCGCACGGGGGGCGTGCTCGACCTGCCGCTGATCCGCAACGACAAGACGGTCGACCCGACCGACTCCTCGTCGACGCCCGTGGTGCAGATCGAGTCGGCGATGGGCGCGGCGATCGAGGTGTTCGACGGCGCGGTCGTGCTCGAGGTGGACCGCTCGCGGTTCCTGCCGGTCAAGACGACGAACGACCTGCTCGTGCTGCGTTCCGACGTGTACCGCTCGACCGAGGACCACCGGCTCGAGGCCGTCGTGGACGCGCCCTTCGTGGACCTCGACAGCACGCACTACAAGACGATCGGCACGTTCGACGAGCGCATCCCCGTCGCCCCGTCGCTCGCCGGTGCGTCCGCCCTGCGCGTGCAGGGCGACTGGACGTTCGGCCGCGACGTCGTCGTGACCGGGGACGCGCGGCTGTCCGACCCGGGGGAGCCGTCCACCGTGCCGGACGGCGCACGGATCGGGGCCGAGGGGATCGCCTGACCCGCTCCACCCGAGCCCCGGTCACGGGCGGCTCGTCACGAAGGCCGGCGTCCTGGGGCGCCGGCCTTCGTCGTGCCCGGGGCGACCCGCCTGCGGCCCCAGCCGGTCTGCTGCCCGATGTCGACGCGCAGCGCCGGTCACCGGCTCCGCAGAAACGTCACGAATTGGGCGATACCCACGCAGATGCGGACTGCTCCGCGCGGTGAGCAGCTGCGAGCGCGGCCCTCAGGCGGTCCAGGCCCGCCCCGGCGACGCGGTCCCCGCCCGCCGCAGCACCTCGCGCGCGTGCGCGAGCACCGGACCGTCGACCATCCGGCCCTCGAACCGGAACACGCCGCGCTCGCCGGCGGCGGCGTCGAGCAGCCGGCGGGCCCGGTCGACGGTCGCGCCGTCGGGCCGGAACGCGGCCCGCACGACGTCGACCTGGCTCGGGTGGATGCACGCCGTGCCGGCGAACCCCGACGCGGCGGCGTCCTCGGCCTCGCGGGCCAGGCCGTCGAGGTCGGCGATGTCCATGTGCACCGCGTCGTACGCGGGCTTGCCGTGCGCGCCGGCGGCCACGAGCACGGTCGCACGTGCGTGCCGGGCGACATCCCGCCAGCGCCCGTCCGGGTGCCGGCTCGCCGTCCCGCCGAGCGAGGCCACGAGGTCGTCGGCGCCCCAGTGCAGCGCGACGACGTGCGCGACGGCGGCGATCTCGGCGGCGTGCAGCACCCCGGCGGCCGTCTCGACGAGCGCGATCGTCGCGAACGGCGCGAGCGCGTCGAGGTCGGCGGCGCTCGCCGTCTTCGGCAGCATGACGGTCCGGTACGGGGTACGGGCCAGCGCGTCGAGGTCGGCGGCGAGGTCCGCGGTCCCGGCGGCGTTGACCCTCACGACCGTGCGCTCCGGGTCGAGCGGCGTCCCGACGAGCGCGGTGCGCGCGGCGGCCTTCGCCGGCGGGGCGACGGCGTCCTCGAGGTCGAGGACCACGGCGTCGGCGCGCTCGGCGGCCTTCGCGTAGCGGTCGGGGCGGTCACCGGGGCAGAACAGCAACGCAGGTCCGAGCGGGGCCGCCGTCACGGCTGTGCCCCGGCGCGCCACAGCAGCACCGTCCGCGTCGCCGTCGCGACCACGGTGCCGTCCTGGTTGCGGCCCGTGTGCGCGAACGTCACGACGCCCTGGCCCTCGCGCGAGGCGGACAGGCGCTTGCCGGTCACGACCGTCTCGGAGTAGAGCGTGTCGCCCGGGAACAGCGGGTGCGGGAAGTCGACGTCGGTCAGCCCGAGGTTCGCCACGAGCGTGCCCTGGGTGAGCTGCGCGACGGAGCTGCCGACGAGCGTCGCGAGCGTGAGCATCGAGTTCACGAGCGGGCGCCCGAACGGCTGGCCGGCCGACCACGCCGCGTCGAGGTGCAGCGGCTGGGTGTTCATCGTCATCGTGGTGAACGCGACGTTGTCGGCCTCGGTGAGCGTGCGGCCCGGGCGGTGCAGGTAGCGCACGTCGGTCTCGAGCTCCTCGTACCAGAGGCCGCGCTGCACGGCGTCGCGCATCAGAACCGTCCCGCCAGCCCGAGCTCGCGCGCGATGACCATGAGCTGCACCTCGGTCGTGCCCTCGCCGACCTCGAGGACCTTGGAGTCGCGGTAGTGCCGCGCGACGGGGTTCTCGTTGAGGAAGCCGTAGCCGCCGAAGATCTGCGAGGCGTCGCGGGCGTTGGCCATCGCGGCCTCGCTGCCGATGAGCTTCGCGAGGCTGGCCTCGAGCTTGAACGGGCGCCCGGCGACGAGGCGGTGCGCCGCGTCGAGGTAGGCGAGGCGGGCGGCGTGCGTGCGTGCCTGCATGCGGGCGATCGTGAACTGGGTGTGCTGGTTCTCCCCGATGGTCCGGCCGAACACCCGGCGGGTCCCCGCGTACCGGATCGCCTCCTCGAGGCAGCCCTGCGCGGCGCCCGTGCACAGTGCGGCGAACGCGACGCGGCCCTCGTCGAGCGTCTGGATGAAGCTCGCGAACCCGCGCCCGCGCTCGCCGAGCAGGTTCTCCGCGGGGACGCGGACGTGGTCGAGCACGAGCGGGTGCGTGTCGGAGGTGTGCCAGCCGACCTTGTCGTAGGCCGGACCGACGTGCAGCCCCGGGGTGCCGGCCGGCACGAGGAACGCGGTCAGCTCCTTGCGGACCGAGCCGTCGGGCCGGGTCGTCTCGCCCGTGACGGCCGTGACGGTCACGAGCCGGGTGATCCGCGTCCCGGAGTTGGTGATGAACTGCTTCGAGCCGTCGATGACCCAGTCGCCGCCGTCCAGGACCGCGGTGGTGCGCGTCCCGGCGGCGTCCGAGCCGGCCTCGGCCTCGGTGAGCCCGAACGCGGCGAGCGCCTCGCCGCGCGCGAGCATCGGGATCCACTCCTTCTTCTGCGCGTCGGTCCCGCTGCGCCACACCGGCATCGCGCCGAGCCCGACGCCCGCCTCGAGCGTCACGGCGATCGACTGGTCGACGCGCGCGAGCTGCTCGACGGCGAGGCACAGGTCGAGGTAGTCCCGCCCCTGACCGCCGTACTCCTGCGGGAAGGGCAGCCCGAACAGGCCCATCTCGCCCATCTGCGCCAGGATCTCGTAGGGCAGCTCGCGCTTCGTGTCGTACTCGTACGCGGCGGGCGCGACGACGGTGTCGGCGAAGTCGCGCACCTCGTCGACGAGGCGCTGCTGGGCGTCGGTGAGCTCGTGGCTCATGATCGGGTCCCTTCCTCGGCGGGCGCGGTGGTGACCTGCCCGGTGGTGTCCTGCCCGGTGCGGTCGGTGCCGTGCGGCGTGATCGTCGCGAGCACCTGGTCGAGCGCCACCCGGTCGGCCGGTCGGGCCTGGAGGGTGACGACGCCGTCGGTCGTCGCCGTGAGCCGGTGCTCCATCTTCATCGCCTCGACGGTGAGCAAGGGCTGCCCGGCGGTCACGTGGTCGCCGGTCGCGACGTCGACCGCGACGACGGTCCCGGGCATCGGGGAGCGGACCACGGGGTCGGCCGCCCCGGCGGGACGGTCGACGTGGGTGCGTGCCTCGGCGAGCGCGTCGAGCCGGCCCGAGACGCGCAGCGCGACGGCGGACCCGTCGCCCCCGACCCACGTCGTCGCGCCGTCCGACGCGACGCGCACGGTGCGGACGACCCCGTCGACCGTGAGCTGCGTCGTCGTGGCGTCGACCGGGGCGAGGTGCGCGCGTACCGGCGGCCCGCCGTCGAGGCGGACCCGGGCGTCGTCCGCGGGGCCGAGCACGGCGACCTCGGTCCGCTCGCCGTCCCCCGAGGTGACGACGTGCACCGTCGGGGCGTGCTCGCCGAGCCGCCACCCGTCGCGGTCCCACGCCGACCCCGCGCTCACGCCCGTGCCCGTGCGGTCGGCGGTGGCCCGGAGCGCCGCGACGAGTGCCGCGTCCGGCACGCGCGCCGGCGCGGCCAGCTCGTCGAGGTGACGCTCGATGAGCCCGGTGTCGAGGCGGCCCGCGCGCACCTCCGGGTGGGCGACGAGCCGGCGCAGGAACGGGACGTTCGTCGTGAGCCCGAGCACCGTCGTCGAGGCGAGCGCCGCGTCGAGCCGCGCGAGAGCCGTCGGCCTGTCGGGCCCCCACGCGACGACCTTGGCGAGCATCGGGTCGTAGGTGGACCCCACCTCGCCGCCGACGGCGAGCGCGCTGTCGACCCGGACCCCGTCCCCGGACGGCTCGTCGAGCAGGAGCACGCGCCCGGCCGTCGGCAGGAACCCCCGCGCGGGGTCCTCGGCGTAGACGCGGGCCTCCACCGCGTGGCCGGTGAGGCGCACGTCGTCCTGGGTCAGCCCGAGCGGCTCGCCCGCGGCGACGCGCAGCTGCTGCTCGACGAGGTCGATCCCGGTGACGAGCTCGGTGACCGGGTGCTCGACCTGGAGGCGCGTGTTCATCTCGATGAAGAAGAAGTCCTCGGGCGCACCGGCCTCGACGAGCAGCTCGACGGTGCCGGCCCCGGCGTACCCGACCGAGCGGGCGACCGTGCACGCGGCCTCGCCGAGGCGGGCGCGGGTCGCGGCGTCGACGAGCGGGGACGGGGACTCCTCGACGACCTTCTGGTGGCGTCGCTGGAGCGAGCACTCGCGCTCGCCGAGGTGCACGACCGCGCCGTGGGCGTCCGCGAGCACCTGCACCTCGATGTGTCGCGGTGCGGTCAGCAGGCGCTCGAGCAGGAGCGCGTCGTCCCCGAACGCCGAGAGGGCCACCCGGCGTGCGGCTGCGAGCGCGGCCGGCAGCTCCGCGGCGGAGCGCACGACCGTCATCCCCTTGCCGCCGCCGCCCGCCGAGGGCTTGACGAGCAGCGGGTACCCGACGTGCGCCGCGCGGGCGACGAGCTCGTCGTCGGAGAGCCCGGGCTCGTGCGTCCCCGGGACGACCGGGACGCCGAGCCGGGCGACGTGCGCCTTCGCACCGATCTTGTCGCCCATGACCTCGAGGGCGTGCACGGGCGGGCCGACGAAGGTGATGCCCGCATCGGCGCACGCGCGCGCGAGCGCGGGGCTCTCGGACAGGAACCCGTACCCGGGGTGCACGGCGTCGGTGCCGGTCGCCTTCGCCGCACGCAGCACCGCGTCCACGTCGAGGTAGCTGGCCTGCGGCTCGGCGGGACCGAGCCGGACCGCGACGTCCGCGAGCCGCACGTGCGGCGCGCCCGAGTCCGCGTCGCTGAAGACGGCGACCGAGCGGATCCCGAGCCGGCGCAGCGTGCGGATCACGCGGCAGGCGATCTCGCCCCGGTTCGCGACGAGGACGGTGCGGAACGGGGGAGCGGGCGAGGCCCCGGGGGCGGTCGGCACGGCGCTCACATCCGGTACACGGCCGCGGCCCGCGGCTCCAGGGGGACGCCGCGGCACACGTCGAGCGCGAGCCCGAGCACGCGCCGGGTGTCCGCGGGGTCGAGGATGCCGTCGTCCCACAGCCGCGCCGTCGACCAGTACGGCGAGCCCTGCTGCTCGTACTGCTCCCGGACGGGGGCGGCGAACCGCTCCTCGTCGTCGGCCGACCACGTCTCGCCGCGGGCCTCGAGCTGGTCGCGGCGCACCGTCGCGAGCACCGCGGCGGCCTGCGCGCCGCCCATCACGGAGATCCGGGCTCCGGGCCACATCCAGAGGAACCGCGGGGAGTACGCGCGCCCGCACATCGAGTAGTTGCCGGCGCCGAACGACCCGCCGATCACGACCGTGAGCTTCGGCACGCGGGCCGTCGCGACGGCCGTGACCATCTTGGCGCCGTGCTTGGCGATGCCGCCCGCCTCGTAGTCCCGCCCCACCATGAAGCCGACGACGTTCTGCAGGAACACCAGCGGGATCCCGCGCTGGTCGCACAGCTCGACGAAGTGCGCACCCTTGAGCGCCGACTCCCCGAACAGCACGCCGTTGTTCGCGACGATCCCGACCGGGTGCCCGTGCAGGCGGGCGAAGCCGGTCACGAGCGTCGTGCCGTACTCGCGCTTGAACTCGTGCAGCTCGCTCGCGTCGACCAGCCGCGCGATGACGTCGCGCACGTCGTACGGCTCCTGGAGGTCGACCGGGACGACGCCGTACAGCCCGGCCGGGTCGGCGAGCGGCTCCCGGACCTCGGTGACGTCCCAGGCGTGCTCGCGCGGGGCGGGGAGCGTCGCGACGATGCGCCGGACGATCCGCAGCGCGTCGGCGTCGTCCTCCGCGAGGTGGTCCGCGACCCCCGAGACGCGCGTGTGCAGCTCGCCGCCGCCGAGGTCCTCGGCCGTCACGACCTCGCCCGTCGCGGCCTTCACGAGCGGGGGGCCACCCAGGAAGATCGTGCCCTGGCCGCGCACGATGACCGTCTCGTCGCTCATCGCGGGCACGTACGCCCCACCCGCGGTGCACGAGCCCATGACGCAGGCGACCTGCGGGACCCCCGCGGCGGACAGCCGGGCCTGGTGGTAGAAGATCCGCCCGAAGTGGTCCCGGTCGGGGAACACCTCGTCCTGCATCGGCAGGTACGCCCCGCCCGAGTCGACCAGGTAGACGCACGGCAGCCGGTTCTCCAGTGCGACCTCCTGCGCGCGCAGGTGCTTCTTGACCGTCATCGGGTAGTACGTGCCGCCCTTGACCGTCGCGTCGTTCGCGACCACCACGACGTGCCGGCCCGCGACCAGGCCGATGCCCGCGACGACGCCCGCGCCGGGTGCCTCGTCGCCGTACATCCCGTGCGCCGCGAGCGGCGCGAGCTCGAGGAACGGGCTGCCGTCGTCGAGGAGGGCGTCGACGCGGTCGCGGGCGAGGAGCTTGCCGCGCGCGACATGGCGCTCGCGGGAGGCCATCGGGCCGCCCTGCGCCGCCGTGCGCAGGCGCTCGCGAAGCTCGTCGACGAGCGCGCGCTGGGCGGTCTCCCGGGCGGCGGACGGCGTCGCGGCAGGCGGCGGCGCAGCGGGGTCGGCCGTGCTCGTGGTCGTCGTCATCGACGCTCCTGTCCGGAGGACCGCTGGTCTCGGATCGAGTGAACACCCATTCACCGAATCCGGCTAGTGTTCGTTCACCGAGATGTGCGTGAGGTGGGCGCGCGCGGACGAGGCGGGCGGGAGCGTGGCATGAGCGGTGAGGCGGGCACGCTGGTCCCCGGTGCGCGGAGCCGTCCGCACAGCGCCGCCACCGGGGGTGGACCCGGCGACGGTGCGGCGGGGCGCGAGAGCCGGGGCGTGACCGGCACGGCGGGCACGTCGGGCACGGCCCGCGGGCGTGCCAAGGCCGAGCGTCGCGCCGCCCTGCTCACGGCCGCGGCCCGCCTGTTCGCGCTCCGCGGCTTCGAGGGCGTGTCGATGGAGGACCTCGGCGCCGCCGCCGGCGTGAGCGGCCCTGCGGTCTACCGGCACTTCCCGGGCAAGCACGCGGTGCTCGCGTCCCTCCTCGGCGGCGTCAGCGCGGAGCTGCTCGACGGCGGACGCGCCGTCGTCGACCAGGCCGCAGACGACGAGGCGGCGCTCCGCGGGCTCGTCGCCTTCCACGTCGAGTTCGCGCTCGCCGACCCCGACGTCATCCGCGTGCAGGACCGCGACCTCGAACAGCTCGCCGAGCACGACCGCCGCTCGGTCCGCACCCTGCAGCGCCGCTACGTCGAGCTCTGGGTCGACGTGCTGGCCCGCCTGGACCCGACGGCCGACCGCCCCGAGCTGCGGCTGCGCGCGCACGCGACGTTCGGGCTGCTCAACTCGACCCCGCACAGCGCCCGGGCGCTCCCGCGCGCCCGGGTCGAGGCGCTGCTCGCCGAGATGGCGCTCGCGGCGCTCGGGCACCCGGCGTAGCGACGCCCGCACGCCGCACGCCGCACCCCGCTGGGTCAGGACCGGTCGCCTCGGCGGGTGGGCCACGCCGACACCGGCGCCTCCGGGGACCGTCAGACCACGGGCACCGGCACGGGCGCGGACCGCGGGGCGCGGATCACGAGCGGGACCTCCGCACCCGGGCGCACGGCGCGGAAGTCGCCTGCGCCGGCGGGATCCAGCACCTGCGCGGCGGCGACCGTCGTCACGAGCGCGATCCCGGCGGAGTCGGCGTGCGCGAGCCACAGCCGGCCGAGAGCCACGGCGTCGTCAGCGTCCTGCGCGGACAGCACGTCGCACCACACGATCGGGCCGGTGTGGCCGGACGCGACGAGCTGCTCGGTTGCGCGGCGCTGATCGTTCCGGCACCGCCAGGACAGCCGGAGCTGTCGTCGGTGCTCGATCACCCAGACTGCCGCCGCGGCCAGGACAGGACTGGTGACGGCGACCAGCAGGCCGACCGGCATCCCGACGACCGCGACGCAGAACACGAGGACGGCGGCGAGCAGCGCGAGATCACGGGCGATCCCTCTCCACACCCCCTCGACGGCGGGCTGGGGGAAGGGCCGCAGCGCAGCCGTGCCGTGCGCCGCCGTGGAGCCGGCCTGGAGCGATGCGCTCAGCAGCAGAGCGCACACCCACCGCCACGGTGCCACGCTGCGCCCGAGCCACGTCCCGGAGATGCGGAAGTGACGGTCCGCCAGGCGCCACCGCCGGCCCGCGCTCGTGAGGCGGAGGTGCTCCGGGACGAGGTCTCCAGCGGACGGCGGCGACGCGGGCATCCGGACAGTGTGCTGCACCGGAGGCGATCCCCGGGGGCGGTTCGGCAGACCCGCCGCACCGCCCCCGGGGACACGGCCCGGTGTCACACCATCGCGAGCACCGACCCCGGGTTCGCAAGCACCGCGCCGACGTCGGCGACGAACCGCGCCGCCTGCTCGCCGTCCACGACCCGGTGGTCGAACGTCACCGCGAGCGTCACGACGCTGCGCAGCGCGATCTGGTCCCGGTGCTCCCACGGCCGGCGCCGCACCGCGCCCACCGCGAGGATCGCGGCCTCGCCCGGGTTGAGGATCGGGGTCCCCGCGTCGATGCCGAAGACCCCGACGTTGGTGATCGTGATCGTGCCGCCGACGAGGTCCGCCGGTGGGGTCGTGCCCGCACGGGCCCGCTCCGTGAAGTCCGTGAGCGCGTCGGCGAGCGCGGCCAGGTGGAGCCGGTCCGCGTCCTTGACGTTCGGCACGAGCAGCCCGCGAGGGGTCGCCGCGGCGATGCCGAGGTTCACGTAGTGCGGCTGCACGATCTCGCCGGCGGCCTCGTCCCAGCGGGAGTTGACCTCGGGCGTGCGGGCGGCCGCGATCGTGACGGCCTTCGCGACGACCGTGAGCAGCGTGAGGCGGTGGCCGGCGAGCGCCCGGTCGCGGCGCAGGTCGTCGAGCAGCTCGAGCGTCGGGGTCACGTCGACCGTGAGGAACACCGTGGCCTGCGGTGCGGTGAACGCGCTCGCGACCATCGCGGCGGCGGTCCGGCGGCGGACGCCCGTGACCGGCGTGCGCTCCTCGCGCGGCGGCCCGCCGGGTGTCTCCGGTACCCGCGTCCCGTCCCTCGGGGAGCTGGCCGGCGCCGCCCCGGGATCCCGGTGCGCGCGGGCCAGGACGTCGTCACGCGTGATGACGCCGTCGGGTCCGGTGCCCACCACGCCCGTCAGGTCGACGCCGAGCTCGTGCGCGAGCTTGCGCACCGGCGGGTACGTGCGCGGCCGCTCGCGCACGGTCCCTGCGGCGCCTGGAGCGGCGTGCACGGGAGGACCTGCGTGGCCCGGCGACGGCGGGTCCGCCGGTGCGCGCCCGGTGTGCGGGGCCGGGGGAGCCGGTCGCCACGCACGTGGCCGGCGCCGCGGCCGGTCCGTCGTCGCGACGGCGGGTCCGTAGCCGACGAGCACCGACGTGCGCGCCGCGACCGGCGACCGCCCTCCGGCGCCCGCCACCGCCGCCGACGACGCGGCGTGCGCTACGGCGGGCGACGACTCCGCGTGCGCCTCAGCGGGGGACGACGCGGCGTGCGCCGTCGACGCGGAGGTCTCGTGAGTCCCCGTAGTGGCCACGGGCACGCGCCTTGCCGCCGCGGACGACGCATCGGCGCGGGCGGCGGCCGGCGTGCCCTCGCCGCGCCCCGGAGCCGTGTCGACCGCCAGGATCGGCGACCCGACCGGCACGGTGGTCCCCGGCTCGACGAGCAGGCGCGCGACGACCCCCGCGTACGGTGACGGCAGCTGCACCGCGGCCTTCGCCGTCTCGACCTCGGCGATCACCTGGTTGAGCGCGACGGTGTCGCCCTCGGCGACCTCCCACGACACGAGCTCCGCCTCGGTCAGCCCCTCGCCGAGGTCCGGCATCGCGAACTCCTCGATCGCCACGTCAGCCCCTCCAGCCGGTGAGGGAGTGCTCGCGGCCGAGCACGCGGTCGACCGCGTCGAGGATCCGGTCGAGGTCCGGCAGGAAGTGCTCCTCAAGCTTGGCGGCGGGGTAGGGGACGTCGAAGCCCGTCACGCGGACCGGTGGAGCCTCGAGGTGGTAGAAGCACCGCTCGGTGATGCTCGCCGCGATCTCCGCGCCGAGGCCGCCGTGCTGCTGCGCCTCGTGCGTGATGACGAGCCGGCCCGTGCGCCGCACCGACGCCTCGACGGTCGCGAGGTCGATCGGGGACAGCGAGCGCAGGTCGACCACCTCGACCGAGATGCCGTCGTCCGCGGCGGCGAGCGCGACGTCGCGCGCGGTCATCACGAGCGGCCCGTACGCGACGAGGGTGACGTCGGTCCCGGGCACGACGACGCGCGCGGTGTCCATCGGGGCGGTCGAGGCGTCGATCACGTCGTCGACCTCGCCCTTGACCCAGTAGCGCCGCTTGGGCTCGAAGAAGATCACCGGGTCGTCGCACGCGATCGCCTGGCGGAGCAGCGTGTGCGCGTCCTGGGGGTCGGCGCACGTCACGACGCGCAGGCCCGGCGTGTGCGCGAAGTACGCCTCGGGCGACTCCGAGTGGTGCTCCACGGCGCCGATGCCGCCGCCGTAGGGGATCCGCACCGTGATCGGCATCCGGATCGCGCCGCCCGTGCGGTGGTGCAGCCGCGCGACCTGCGTGACGAGCTGGTCGAACGCCGGGAACACGAAGCCGTCGAACTGGATCTCCACGACCGGTCGGTACCCGCGGTAGGCGAGCCCGACGGCCGTGCCGACGATGCCGGCCTCGGCGAGCGGGGTGTCCATGACCCGGTCGGCGCCGAAGTCGCGCTGCAGCCCGTCGGTCACGCGGAACACCCCGCCGAGCGTCCCGATGTCCTCGCCCATCAGCACGACCGTGGGGTCGTCCTCGAGCGCGCGCCGCAGCGCCGCGTTGAGCGCACCCCCGAGCGTGAGCTCCCTCATCGGGTGCCTCCCGCCGGGCCGCCGGCCGCCGTGCCGTCGCCCGCTGTGTCGTCGCCGGCGCGCTCGTCGAACATCGCCAGGTATGCGGCGTACTGGCTGCGCTGGCGCTCGAGCCACGACGTCGGCGTCGTGTACACGTGGTCGAACACGCTCAGCGGCGGCGGCGGCTCGAGCCCGTGGCAGCCCGCGCGCATCTCGGCGGCCGCCGCGTCGGCGCGGGCGGTGACCGCGCCGGTCAGCTCGTCGGTCAGCCGGCCGCGGTCGGCGAGGTACCGCTCGACGCGGGCGATCGGGTCGAGCGCGACCCACTGCTCGTGCACCGCCGGGTCGACGTAGCGGGTCGGGTCGTCCGACGTCGTGTGCGGACCGCGCCGGTACGTCACGGCCTCGACGAACGTCGGCCCGCCGCCGGTGCGGGCCCGGTCGAGCGCGACGCGGGTCACCGCGGTCACGGCGAGCACGTCGTTGCCGTCGACGCGCACGCTCGGGATCCCGTACCCCGGGGCCCGGTCCGCGACCGGCCGCCGGGCCTGCAGCCCGACGGGCTCCGAGATCGCCCACTGGTTGTTCTGGCAGAAGAAGACGACGGGCGCGCGGTACGACGCCGCGAAGACCATCGCCTCGTGCACGTCGCCCTCGCTCGTCGCGCCGTCGCCGAAGTACGCGACCGCGACCGAGTCGACACCGTCCTTGGCGCAGCCGATCGCGTAGCCGGTCGCGTGCAGCGTCTGCGCGCCGATGATGATCGTCGGCGTGGCCATCCCGACGGCGCGCGGGTCCCACCCGGTCGCCGCGGTGCCCTTCCAGACACGCACCAGGTCGGTCGTCGAGACGCCGCGGCACCACGCGACGGCGTTCTCCCGGTAGCTCGAGAACACGAAGTCGTCCGGGCGGAGGGCGCGCGCAGAACCGACCTGGGCGGCCTCCTGACCCAGGAGCGGCGGCCACAGCCCGAGCTGGCCCTGGCGCTGCAGCGCTGTCGCCTCGATGTCGAGGCGACGCACGACGACCATGTCCTCGTAGAGCGCGACGAGCCGGTCGTCGTCGAGGTCGGCGACCCACGGGTCGTGCTCGGGGTCGGCCCGGCGGGTGCCGTCCGGCGCGAGGAGCTGGACCGGGGCAGGCCCCGCTCCGGGGCCGGGCGCGGGCCCGGGTTCGGGGCTCGCGGGCCGGGGGAGGGCGTCGCCGGGGTTCGTGACCGGCTCGGCGCTCGCGGGGCTCGTTCGCGGGGTGACGTCTGGACGCAGCTCTGAACGCAACATGGTGTGCTCCGTTTGTTCGGCGGAGCCCGCGCCCTCGTGAGGTCTGGGCTCCATCGCCCGATGTGCTGCCAGCGTACGACGCGCGGGGTTACGGTGCTCCGAAGAGGTGCGCGCGTCGCTCACGAGGCTGCCG
The DNA here is from genome assembly GCF_047229345.1 of Cellulomonas jepli. NCBI lineage: Bacteria > Bacillati > Actinomycetota > Actinomycetes > Micrococcales > Cellulomonadaceae > Cellulomonas > Cellulomonas jepli. Next base: position 15,429 of record NZ_JBFTER010000106.1, read on the forward strand.
TGCACGTGGTGGTGCGAGGAGGCACGCCCATGGACAAGGTCGTCCGGTCCGCCCAGGAGGCGGTCGCCGACATCCCCGACGGTGCGACGCTCGCGGTCGGGGGCTTCGGGCTCTGCGGCATCCCGAGCGTGCTCATCGGCGCGCTGCTGGACGCCGGCACGCACGACCTGGAGGTCGTGAGCAACAACTGCGGGGTCGACGACTGGGGTCTGGGGCTGCTGCTCCAGCAGCACCGCGTGCGCCGGGTCATCGCGTCGTACGTGGGCGAGAACAAGGAGTTCGCGCGCCAGTTCCTCGCGGGGGAGCTCGAGGTCGAGCTGACGCCGCAGGGCACGCTCGCGGAGCGCCTGCGTGCGGGCGGCAGCGGCATCCCCGCGTTCTACACCGCGACCGGCGTCGGGACGCAGGTCGCGGAGGGCGGGCTGCCCTGGCGCTACGACCCCGACGGCGGGGTCGCCGTGGCGTCCCCGCCGAAGCCGGTCGACCGGTTCACGGTCCGCGGTGTCGAGCGGGAGTACGTCCTGGAGCGGGCGATCACCGCCGACTTCTCGCTCGTGCGGGCCTGGAAGGGTGACCGTGCCGGGAACCTGGTGTTCCGCGCGTCGGCCCGCAACTTCAACCCGCTCGCTGCGGCGGCCGGCCGGGTCGCGCTCGCGGAGGTCGAGCACCTCGTCCCGGTCGGGGCGATCGAGCCCGACGCGGTGCACCTGCCCGGGATCTTCGTCGACCGGATCGTCGAGCTCACGCCCGAGCAGGCCGCCGACAAGCGCATCGAGCGGCGCACGGTCCGCACCGACCGCACCGGGAGCGCGTCGTGACCGGGCGGCTCACGCGTGACCAGCTCGCTGAGCGCGCAGCCCAGGAGCTCGTCGACGGCACGTACGCGAACCTCGGCATCGGCCTGCCGACCCTCGTGCCGAACCACGTGCCCGACGGGGTCGAGCTCGTGCTGCAGTCCGAGAACGGCGTCCTCGGTGTCGGCGCGTACCCGGCGGAGGACGGCGTCGACCCCGACCTCATCAACGCCGGCAAGGAGACGATCACCGTCGAGCCGGGCGCGAGCTTCTTCGACTCCGCGACGAGCTTCGCGATGATCCGCAGCGGCAAGGTCGACGTCGCGATCCTCGGCGCGATGCAGGTGTCGGTCGGCGGGGACATCGCCAACTGGATGATCCCCGGGAAGATGGTCAAGGGCATGGGAGGCGCCATGGACCTCGTGCACGGCGCGCGACGCATCGTCGTGCTGATGGAGCACACCGCGCGGGACGGCTCGGCGAAGCTCGTGCCCGCGTGCACGCTGCCGCTCACGGGCCGCGCGGTCGTCGACCGCGTGATCACCGACCTCGCGGTGATCGACGTGACCCCGGCAGGGCTCGTGCTGCGCGAGCGCGCGCCCGGCGTGAGCGTCCAGGACGTCCTCGACGCGACGACCGACGTGCCTCTCGCGGTCGAGGGCGACGTCCCCGAGATGGTGCTCCGGTGACCGGCCGGGACGTGGTGCTCGTGGCGTTCGCGCGCACGCCGATGGGACGCCTCGGCGGCGGGCTCGCGACGCTCACCGCGGCCGAGCTCGGCGCGGTGGCGATCCGCGGTGCGCTCGACCGGGCGGGGATCGCTCCCGAGGACGTCGACCAGGTGCTGATGGGGCAGGTCGTGCAGGCCGGCGCCGGTCAGAACCCCGCCCGCCAGGCTGCTCGCGGCGCCGGCATCCCGTGGTCGGTCCCGGCGGCGACCGTCAACAAGGTGTGCCTGAGCGGGCTCAGCGCGATCGTCGACGCCGCGCGCACGATCCGGCTCGGCGAGGCCGACGTCGTCGTCGCGGGCGGGCAGGAGTCGATGAGCCAGGCCCCGCACCTGCTGCCCGGCTCGCGCCGCGGCTGGACGTTCGGCGACGTGCGGGCGGTCGACTCGCTCGCGCACGACGGGCTCACCGACGCGTTCGACGACGAGTCGATGGGCGCCTCGACCGAGCGGGGCAACGCCCGGCTCGGGATCACGCGGGAGGAGCAGGACGAGGTCGCGGCCGAGAGCCACCGCCGGGCAGCGCTCGCCGCCAAGGACGGCGTGCTCGCGGAGGAGATCGTGCCCGTCGACGTCCCGCAGCGCCGCGGCGACCCCGTACGCGTGGCCGCCGACGAGGGCATCCGTCCCGACACGACCGCGGCGACGCTCGCCCGGCTGGCCCCGGCCTTCGCCGCCGACGGCACGATCACGGCCGGGAACGCGTCGCCGCTCACGGACGGGGCGGCGGCCGTGGTGGTCATGAGCCGGGAGCGCGCCGAGGCCCGAGGGCTGCCGTGGCTCGCGGAGATCGGTGCGTCCGGGCAGGTCGCGGGGCCCGACACCTCGCTGCACTCCCAGCCGTCCGCGGCGCTGACCGCCGCCCTCGCCCGCGCCGGGTGGGCCGTCGCCGACCTCGACCTCGTCGAGATCAACGAGGCGTTCGCGTCGGTCCTCGTGCGGTCGCTCGCCGACCTCCGGTACCCGCACGAGCGGACCAACGTGCACGGCGGGGCGATCGCCCTCGGCCACCCGATCGGCGCGTCCGGCGCGCGGCTCGCCGGCCACGCCGCGCTCGAGCTCGCGCGGCGCGGGTCGGGGCGCGCGGCCGAGCCCTCGACGTAGTCACCCTCGGTCGGCTTGACCCACGCGAACATCTTGCGCAGCTCACGGCCGG
>NZ_JBFTER010000107.1:0-18083 GCF_047229345.1 Cellulomonas jepli
TCTGACCCGGCACCTCGGCACGCCGCAGCACCCCCCCCCCCGGCGCCCGGGGCGGGCACCGGGCCGGGCGCGGCGCTGGTCCGCCGCGGGCGCCTGCGTGCCGGGCGGCTTCCGGTCGCTCCTGCCCGTGTGGCAGACTGGTCCGTTGGTGCGCACCGGCTGCGTCTCTGCCACAGGGGAGACGACCACGGCCGCTCGTCCCCGGTCCGCCGGGTCCGACGCACCGTCCATGAGCCATCGGGACGCCCGCCCGCTCCGGTCAGACTCCGTCTGACAGGTCGGTGGAGCGCCCTCGACGACGCGCCTGACCTGTGGCAGCGCGAGAGAGTGAACACCATGCACACGCTCGACCCCGTCGACGCAGCCTCGCTGCGCTCCGACATCCCCGCCTTCCGCCCGGGCGACACCCTCAAGGTGAACGTCAAGGTCGTCGAGGGCAACCGCTCCCGCATCCAGGCGTTCCAGGGCGTCGTGATCTCGCGTCACGGCGGCGGCGTCGGCGAGACCTTCACGGTCCGCAAGGTCAGCTTCGGCGTCGGCGTCGAGCGCATGTTCCCCGTGCACTCGCCGAGCCTGGAGTCGATCGAGGTCGTGACGCGCGGTGACGTGCGTCGCGCGAAGCTCTACTACCTGCGCGCCCTTCGCGGCAAGAAGGCGAAGATCAAGGAGAAGCGCGACTCGGTGCCGGCCAAGAAGGCCTGACGCACCTCGCACGGCTCGCACGGGCGGTCACCGGTCTCGGTGGCCGCCCGTCGGCGTCCCGGCCCTGGCGCGGGCGTCCCGCAGCCGCGCTGCGGAGGACCGTCGGCGCCCGTGGGACCCGACCGGTCGGTGGTCGGACGCGACCGGCCGGTGGGACGTCGAGCCCGCACCCGCCGCGGCATGGAAGAGTGGTCGGGTGACCGACCAGGACTCCGCGGAGCGTGACGACACGACCGTCCCCGAGGGCAGCAGACCCGAGCGCCGGAACCACGGCCGCAAGCCTGCGCGGAGCTCCGGCCTCGCGTGGCTGCGCGAGTCGGTGATCATCCTGGTCAGCGCCCTCCTGCTGTCGCTGGTCGTCAAGACGTTCCTCGTGCAGGCGTTCTTCATCCCGAGCGAGTCCATGCACGAGACCCTCATCGAGGGCGACCGCGTGCTGGTGAGCAAGCTGCGCCCGGGTCCCTTCGACCTGCGCCGCGGGGACATCGTCGTGTTCAAGGACCCCGGCGGCTGGCTCAGCGGCGCGACGACCCCCCAGCCCACCGAGGCCCGCAGGGTGCTCAACGAGGCGCTCACGTTCGTGGGGCTGCTGCCGCAGGACGCGGGCGAGCACCTCATCAAGCGCATCATCGGCCTGCCCGGGGACCACGTGGCGTGCGAGGGCGACGGGGCCCCGGTCACGGTCAACGGCGTCCCCCTCGACGAGCCGTACCTCGCCCCGGGCGCCGTGCCGAGCATCAGCGCGTTCGACATCACGGTCCCCGAGGGGACCCTGTGGCTCATGGGCGACAACCGCGGCGCGTCCGCCGACTCGCGCGCGAACATGGGCTCCCCGGGTGGCCCCTACATGCCCGTCGAGAACGTCGTCGGCACGGCGTTCGTGACCGTCTGGCCCTTCGACCGCGCCGGCACGCTCACGAACCCCTCCGACACGTTCGCGGACGTGCCGGACCCCGCATGACGCTGCTCGACCTCACCGGCACGGCGACCGTGCCCCCGGCGGCCCGGCCCGACGAGCCGGGCACCTCGCCGGGTGGAGCGGGGACGGACCGCGCGGCCTCGACCGGCACGGCTCCGGCCGACGCGACCTCGACCGGCACGGCTTCGAGCGGCGCGCCCTCGGCCGGCACCACCTCGACCAGCACTGCTCCGGGCGGCACCGCCTCGATCGGCGCGGCTCCGGCCGGCACCGCCTCGATCGGCGCGGCTCCGGCCGGCACCGCCTCGATCGGCGCGGCTCCGACCCGCACCGCTCCGGTCCGCACCGCGCCGGCTCGCCCCTCGGCGGCCCGCACCGCGCCGACGCTGCGGCACGAGCGCACGCTGCTGCGCTCGGGCGCGCTGCTCGTGGCGGGGATGGACGAGGTCGGCCGGGGTGCCCTCGCGGGTCCGGTCAGCGTCGGGGTCGTCGTCGTGGACGTCCGCACGCGCGCGTGCCCGCCGGGCGTCACCGACTCCAAGCTCCTGACCCCCGCGGCGCGCTCCGCGCTCGTGCCGGCGCTGCGGCGCTGGGGGATCGCGCGTGCCGTCGGCCACGCCTCGGCGCGGGAGATCGACGCGATCGGCATCATCGCGGCCCTGCGCCTCGCGGGGTCGCGGGCGCTGCGCGCCGTCGCGCAGGACGTCGGCCCGGTGGACGCCGTGGTGCTCGACGGATCGCACAACTGGCTCACGCCGCCCGCGCAGGGTGCGCTGTTCGACGCCGAGACCGAGGACGACCTCGAGGCGAGGCAGAGCCGGGCGGCGGCCGACGACGAGATCGGGGCGCTCGGCTTCGTGCCGCGGGTGCGCATGATGGTCAAGGCGGACCGCACGTGCGCGAGCGTCGCCGCCGCGAGCGTGCTCGCCAAGTGCGAGCGCGACGAGACGATGACGGTCCTCGCGCGAGAGCACCCGCTCTACGGCTGGCACGCCAACAAGGGGTACGGCTCGAGCGACCACGTGGCCGCGCTGCGCCTGCACGGGCCGAGCCCGCTGCACCGGGTGAGCTGGCGGCTGCCGCTCGACGAGTGCGCAGCGGGCGGGTGAACCTCGCAGCAGGTGCGGTCGCGAGCCGGCCTCTGCGCGCAGGACGGGCCCGACGATGGGGGATGATGACCGGGTGAGTGCGGAAGACCTCGAGAACTACGAGACCGACATGGAGCTCGCGCTCTACCGCGAGTACCGGGACGTGGTCGGGCTCTTCTCGTACGTCGTGGAGACCGAGCGCCGGTTCTACCTCGCCAACCAGGTCGACCTGCAGGTGCGGTCGGCCGCGGGCGAGGTGTACTTCGAGCTCGCGCTCGCCGACGCGTGGGTGTGGGACGTGTACCGCTCCGCGCGCTTCGTGAAGTCGGTGCGCGTCGTGACGTTCAAGGACGTCAACGTCGAGGAGCTCGCGAAGGCGGAGCTCGACCTGGGCGGGGGCCCCGGCTTCTCGCGCTGACCCGGCCTCGCGCGGTTCGGGTCCCACGCCCCACGTTCGGGCGACGACGTCGGGGCGCGCCGCGAGTCCGCCGGTCTTGCGGCGGCCGCTCCGGGCCACCCACAGCCCTGCGCCGGCGCCGGAGCGCAGGCGGTCCCCGCCGCGCGCCCTCCAGGGGCCCGGGCGGTCCGCGAGCGTGTCCCGCGGAGGTGGTCGCCATGCGGGCGAAGGACGCGGTCGGCAGGTACGGGGAGGACGTCGCGGCGGCCTGGGCGCGCGACGCCGGGTGGACGGTGCTCGACCGGAACTGGCGCGGCGACGGCGGGGAGCTCGACCTCGTCGCGCTCGACGGCGACGAGCTGGTGGCCGTCGAGGTCAAGACCCGGCGCAGCACCGCGTTCGGGCACCCGGCGGAGGCCGTCACCGCGCGCAAGCTCGCGCGCGTCCGTCGCCTGACGGCCCAGTGGCTGGTGGCGCACGACACGCGCCCGGCGTCGGTGCGCATCGACGTGATCGCGATCCTGCTGCGGCGCGGCGAGCCGCTCGTGCTCGAGCACCTCGCGGGCGTGGTCCGGTGACGCTCGGGCGCACGGTCGCCGTCGCGCTGCGCGGGCTCACCGGCCACGTCGTGGAGGTCGAGGCCCACCTCGCGGCGTCCCTCCCGGCCTTCACGCTCGTCGGGCTGCCGGACGCCGCGCTCGCCGAGGCGCGCGACCGCGTCCGGGCGGCCGTGACGTCGAGCGGGCTCGCATGGCCGAACCGGCGGATCACGGTGAACCTGTCGCCGGCGACGCTGCCGAAGTCCGGCTCGGCGTTCGACCTGGCGATCGCGGTCGCGACGCTCGCCGGCGCGGGGCTCGTGCGTCCCGAGGCGGTGGCCGGGGTCGTGCACCTCGGCGAGCTCGGGCTCGACGGGCGCCTGCGGCCCGTCCGCGGCGTCCTGCCCGCGGTGGCCGCCGCGGTGCAGGCCGGTCACCCCCACGTCGTCGTTCCTGCCGCCAACGAGGCCGAGGCCCTGCTCGTCCCGGGCGCGCGCGTCATCGGCGCCCGCAGCCTCGCGGAGGTGGCCCACCGCTACGGAGCGGACCTGGAGGTCCCGGACGTCGTCGCGGTGGGTGCGGAGCACCTCGAGCCGGGCTCGGCCGGGCCGGCGGCGGACCTCGCCGACGTGCTCGGGCAGGACGACGCCCGGGTCGCCCTCGAGGTGGCGGCGGCGGGCGGGCACCACCTGCTCATGGTCGGTCCGCCGGGTGCGGGCAAGACGATGCTCGCCGCCCGGCTGCCGGGGCTCCTGCCCGACCTCACGGAGGCCGAGGCGGTCGAGGTCACCGCCGTGCACTCGGTCGCCGGAACCTTCGACCCGCGCGGCGGGCTCGTGCGCCGCCCGCCCTACGAGGACCCGCACCACACGGCGACGCCGGCGAGCATCGTCGGTGGCGGCTCGGGCGTCCCCCGCCCCGGCGCCGCGTCCCGGGCCCACCGCGGGGTGCTCTTCATGGACGAGGCGCCCGAGTTCTCGACCGCCGTGCTCCAGACGCTGCGCCAGCCGCTCGAGCACGGGGAGCTCGTGCTGCACCGCGCCGCCGGGGTCGCGCGGTACCCGGCGCGCTTCCAGCTCGTCATGGCCGCCAACCCGTGCCCCTGCGGGCGTGCCGTCGGCAAGGGGCTCGACTGCACGTGCCGCTCGGAGCAGCGCCGTCGCTACTTCAGCAAGCTCTCGGGCCCCCTGCTCGACCGCGTCGACCTCCAGGTGGACGTGCAGCCGGTGTCCCGGGCGGCTCTCGCCGGCGCAGCCGTGGCGGAGAGCACCGCCGTCGTGGCCGCCCGGGTCGCGCAGGCGCGTGCGGCGCAGTCGGAGCGCCTGGCCGGGACCGCGTGGCGCACCAACGCCGATGTGCCGGGACGCTGGCTGCGCGCGCGGCTCGGGCCCGACCGCGCCCTGGTGCTCGACCTCGACCGCGCGTTCGACCGCGGACTGCTCAGCCTGCGCGGCGTCGACCGCGTCCTGCGGGTCGCGTGGACGCTCGCCGACCTCGCGGGCCGGGACGCGCCGAACCGCACGGACGTCGGTCACGCGCTGCTGCTGCGGACCCGAGGGCAGGCAGCGGCATGACGGGCGCTCCGGGGAGCGGTGCGGAGGCGCCGGACGTGAGGGGGAGCGGTGCGGGAGCGCCGGGCGCGAGGGGGAGCGGTGCGGGGGCGCCGGGCGCGCGGGGGAGCGGTGCCGGGGAGCCGGGCGCGCGTGAGCGTGCGGCCGAGAAGGCGTCCGCCCCGGGGAGCGGAGTCGAGGATCCGGGCGCGCGGGCAGGCCGTGCTGAGGCTGCGCCCGGCCGGGAGCGCGGTGCCGGGGAGCCGGGCGCGCGGGCAGGCGGCACTGAGGAGGCGCCCGCCCGGGAGCGCGGTGCCGAGGAGCCCCTCACCGGGGGGAGCGGTGCCGAGGGGTCGCACACCCGCGAGCGCGCCGCCGACGAGATGCTCGCGCGAGCCGCCTGGAGCCGGCTCGTGGAACCGGGGGACACCGTCGCCGGGGCGCTCGTGCACACCATGGGCGCGCGTGAGGCGCTCGACTGGGTCCGGTGGGCCGCCACCAGCGGGCGGGCCGAGGCCGCGGTGCAGACGCTGGTCGCACGCGACGACGAGTCGCTCGCCCCGCTGCGACGACGTCTGGGCGCGGCCCTCGCGCGCTGGGCCCCACGGCTCGCCGTCCTCGAACCCGCACGGGAGATCGAGCACGTGCACCGGCTGGGCGGGCGGTTCCTGTATCCGGGCGCCCCCGGGTGGCCGACCGGTCTCGACGACCTCGGCGCGGCCGCACCGCTGGGCCTCTGGCTCCGTGGCGCGCCGGAACCCGACCGCCTGCTCGCCCGCTCCGTCGCGCTCGTGGGCGCCCGCGCCTCGACCGCGTACGGCGAACGGGTCGCGGCCGACCTCGCGGACGGGCTCGCCGCCGCGGGCGTGTGCGTGGTGTCCGGTGGCGCGTACGGGATCGACGCCGCCGCGCACCGCGGGGCGCTGACGGGTGGCGGGCCGACTGTCGCGCTCCTCGCCGGAGGGGTCGACCGCGCCTACCCGGCAGGCAACGCGGCGCTGCTGGAACGCGTCCTGGAGCAAGGTGGCTCCGTGGTCAGCGAGGTGCCGCCCGGGGGCGTCCCGAGCCGCAGCAGGTTCCTGATGCGCAACCGCCTGATCGCCGCGGTGAGCAGGGCGACGGTCGTCGTGGAGGCCGCGTGGCGCTCGGGCGCCCTGAGCACCGCTCACCACGCCGCAGCGCTCCTGCGCCCGCTCGGTGCCGTTCCGGGGCCTGTGACGTCGATGGCCTCCGCCGGCTGCCACCGTCTGCTGCGCGAGGGGTCGGCGATCTGCGTGACGGACGTGGCCGAGGTGCTCGAGCTCGCGGGGCCGCTCGGTCCGGCGCGCGAGGACCGACCCGAGGACACCCGCCCGCACGACGGTCTCGACTGGCTCGCGGACCGCGTGCTCGACGCGCTGTCCCTGCGCTCGGCGGCCGACGTCGACGCGCTCGCGCGTCGCGCCGGGCTGTCGCCGGCGGACGTCCGCGGCGCGCTCGGGACCCTCGAGCTCGCCGGTCTCGCCGAGCTGCGCGCGACGGGGTGGCGCCGGACCCGCGCGGCGACGTGAAGGGTTCGTGCCTCGCCGCGCGGCGACCGCTGCGGGCGCACCCTGCCGACGACTCGGTGGGTGCACGGACGAGGCCGCCCGGTGGCGCGCGTCGGTGCACGGTCTGACCCGTCCGGGTGGGCGGTCGGCACGGGTGCCCGCGCCCGTCCCGTCCGCCTCGTGAGACCGCTCACATCGACGTCGCGGGCCGAACTGGACAGATGCCCATGTCCAAATCCGGACAAGTGCGACGGTTGAGCCGCGGAGAGGGTGAACTGTGTGCGGGCCCGCTTGTGGGCCACCCGTGTGACCAGTCACGGTAGGGACATGCAGACGGCGACGGGGGTCACGGAGGCGGCTCCGGCCGTCCGGCTCACGGCCGACTTCGCGCTTCACCTCCGCGCTCAGCGAGGCCTCTCGGACCACACCGTCCGGGCCTACGTGAGCGACGTCGAGCACCTCCTCGCCCACGCCGCACGGCACGGCCGCACGGAGCTCGGCGAGATCGACCTGACGGTGCTGCGCGGCTGGCTCGCCGCCATGTCCTCGGCCCAGCGCAGCCGGGCGACGCTCGCCCGCCGCGGCGCCTCCGTCCGCACGTTCTTCGACTGGGCCGTCCGCACCGGCCGCGTCGCGACGGACCCGGCGCTGCGGCTCGCGAGCGCACGCCCGACCGTCGCGCTCCCCACGGTCCTCGCGGTCGACGACGCCGCCCGCCTGCTCGAGGTCGCCCGCACGCGCGCCGACGACGCCGACCCGGTGCACCTGCGGGACTGGGCCGCCCTCGAGCTGCTCTACGCCACGGGCGCCCGCGTCGGCGAGCTCTGCCGGGCCGACGTGAGCGACGTCGACGTCGCCGAGCGCACGCTGCACGTCGTCGGCAAGGGCGACAAGGAGCGCGTCGTCCCGTTCGGGCTCCCGGCAGCCGAGGCCGTCGAGGCCTGGCTCGCGACCGGCCGTCCGGTCCTCGCCGCGGGCGGCACCGAGCCGGCGCTGCTCCTCGGCCGTCGCGGAGGCCGCGTCGACCAGCGCCAGCTGCGAGCCGTCGCCCACGACCTCGCCGCGCTCGCCGGCGTCGACGACATCGCCCCGCACGCCCTGCGCCACAGCGCCGCGACCCACCTGCTCCAGGGTGGCTCCGACCTGCGCAGCGTCCAGGAGGTGCTGGGTCACGCGAGCCTCGCGACGACCCAGCGGTACACGCACGTCTCGGCCGAGCGCCTCCGCTCGTCGTTCGAGCAGGCACACCCACGAGCATGACGGAATCGGAGAGCACGATGACGGCACAGGCCGAGACGGTCGCGTCCCTCGCTGAGCGCGCCCGGAGCGTGACGGCCCCCGACGGCGTCGTGCCCCAGCCGCACGCCGCTGCGGTCGTCCCCGCGCACCGACGCCTGAGCTCGGTGCCCGCGCCGGCGATCCCGGCCGCGGTCCCCGGCGACGTCGACCTGCTCGAGGTCGACCCGATCGAGGCCGCGTGGCGTGAGTTCAAGACGACCGGCGACCGCCTGCTGCGCGAGCGGCTGATCCTGCACTACGCCCCGCTCGTGACGTCCGTCGCGTCGCGCGTCGGGATGCGTCTGCCCAGCACCGTCGAGCAGGCCGACCTCGTCTCGTACGGGATGTTCGGCCTCATCGACGCGATCGAGAAGTACGCGCTGGACCGGGCCGTGAAGTTCGAGACGTACGCGAGCGCGCGCATCCGCGGCGCGATCATCGACGAGCTGCGGGCGATGGACTGGATCCCGCGCTCGGTCCGCACGAAGGCCCGCGCGGTCGACCGTGCGTACGCCGAGCTCGAGGGCGAGCTGCACCGCACGCCCAGCGAGCAGGAGGTCGCCGGGCGGCTGGAGATGGGCATCGGCGAGCTCCGTGGCGTCTTCACCCAGCTCTCGACCGTCAACGTGGTCGCGCTCGACGAGCTGCTCGGCGCGGGGTCGGAGCGCTCGGACAAGGTGAGCCTCGTCGACACGCTCGGCGACCACCGCGCGCAGGACCCGGCGGGGTCGTTCGAGGCGCAGGAGACCAAGTTCCTGCTGGCCCGCGCGATCGAGCAGCTCGGCGAGCGCGAGAAGATCGTGCTGGTCCTCTACTACTACGAGGGCATGACCCTCGCCGAGATCGGCCGGGTGCTCGGCGTCACCGAGTCCCGGATCTCGCAGATGCACACCGCCGCGATGCTGCGGCTGCGCACGAAGCTCACCGAGTCGGACCGCGTCTGACGGCGTTGGGGGCGGCGCGGGCCGCCGCCTGGCGCCTTCCGTCTCTGCGGTGCGCTCGTGCACCACGTCACGCCGCTGCGCTCCTGCACCCCTCACGCCCGCTGCGCTCCGACGCCCCGCCGGCGACGACGCCTCACTCGCGCAGTCGCGCTGCCACCGTCGCCGTCAGCGCAGAGCGGCGCCCGGTGTCACGACGCCTCCGGCAGCAGCACCACCGGCCCTCGCCCGGCCAGCAGCGTGAGCGGGTCGACGTACGCGTCGTCGGACGTCCGTACGCCCCAGTGCAGGCACGTGGCGGGCGCGCAGTGGCTCGGGTCGCCGCCGACCTGACCCAGGACCGAACCTTGCGCGACCACGTCGCCCGTGGCCACGGACGGGGTGACCGGCTCGACGCTCGACCGGCGACCGTCCGGGTGCCGCAGCGTCAGGACGACGCGCCCCGCGACGGGGCCCGCGAACGTCACGACGCCCGGGGCGGGCGCCAGCACGGGGTCCCCGGGGGCGGCCCGCAGGTCGACGCCGCGGTGCCCGCTGAGCCAGCGCTCCGCGGGCGCGTCGAACTCGCGCACGACCTCGACCGGCTCGTGCAGGGGGAACGTGTAGCCGGGGTCGACCTGGTTGCCCGGGTCGACGGCAGGTCCCGCCGCGACCTGCCCGGCAGCCACGGTGGCGAGCGGCACCGCGAGCGCGACCCCGAGGAGCGCCGCCCGCAGCGCGCCACCGGGCCGGAGCCGGGGGAGCGGGCGCGCGCCGCTCGCCGGTACCGCGGGGCACCGGGCGGGGGTCGTCCTGCGGAGGGTCGTGCTCGGGCTGTCCATGGCGACGACCCTGCCCGCACGCCGACCGCCGAGGGCCCGGTGCCCCGAGCGTCCGCCTCGCGACCGCACGAGTCCCGGGCTGGGGGTGGCGCAGGCCCGCCGGGGCGCGTGGCCGAGACCTCGGCGACCGTCCGCTAGACTGACGCTCGCGACCGGTACGTGCCGGTCGACATCGCGCGTCATCATCTCCGCCCCGCAGGCACGCACCCGGTTCCGGGTGCGGTCAGGCACGGGCACGAGGGTCGGCGCTGGCACCGGTCCGGGCTCGCAGCCCGGCGCCAGCAGCGACGTGGCGCCAGGGGCAACGACCGACCGGTCGGGGCCGACAACCGAGAACGCGGGTCCCCGGCGTGGGACCCGCCCAGACGCGCGTGCCCACGGGCGCGCGCCGGAAGGACGTGCCATGGCCGTCGTGACCATGCGCCAGCTGCTCGAGAGCGGTGTCCACTTCGGGCACCAGACCCGCCGCTGGAACCCCAAGATGAAGCGCTTCATCTTCACCGAGCGCAACGGCATCTACATCGTCGACCTGCAGCAGTCGCTGACGTACATCGACAGCGCCTACAACTTCGTCAAGGAGACGGTCGCGCACGGCGGCACGATCCTCTTCGTCGGCACGAAGAAGCAGGCGCAGGAGCCCGTCGCCGAGCAGGCCGCGCGCGTGGGCATGCCCTACGTCAACCAGCGCTGGCTCGGTGGCATGCTCACCAACTTCCAGACCGTCAACAAGCGGCTCCAGCGCCTCAAGGAGCTCGAGCTCGTCGACTTCGACGACGTCGCGGGCAGCGCCTTCACCAAGAAGGAGCTCCTCATCATGCGTCGCGAGCGCGACAAGCTCGCCAAGACGCTCGGCGGCATCCGGGACATGACGAAGGTGCCCTCGGCGATCTGGATCGTCGACACGAACAAGGAGCACCTCGCGGTCGACGAGGCGCGCAAGCTCGGCATCCCGATCGTCGCGATCCTCGACACGAACTGCGACCCGGACGTCGTCGACTACAAGATCCCGGGCAACGACGACGCGATCCGCGCCGTCTCGCTGCTGACCCGCGTCATCGCGGACGCCGCGGCCGAGGGCCTCATGCAGCGTCACTCGGGCCGCAGCGGCGGCACGGACGCGGCTGCCGCCGACGCCGAGCCGCTCGCCGAGTGGGAGCGCGAGCTCCTCGCCGGTGCCGAGGCCGACATCGCGGGCGGGGCGACCACCCCGACCGAGGCCGCCCACGCGGAGACCACCGAGGCCGGCACGGAGCCCGTCGTCGCCGCCACGGACGCCGCCGCCCAGGCAGCCGAGACCGTCGGGGACGACTCCACGCCGGCCGGCGAGGCCGCCGAGGCCCCCGGCCAGGACGCCGCCCCCGCGATCGACGTCCCGGACGTCGCCACGCCCGCCAACGAGGGTGACGCCGCGTCCAAGTGACGCGCACCCATCCCCATCTGACGACAAGGACGGACACAGACTGATGGCGAACTACAGCCTCGCTGACATCAAGGCGCTCCGCGAGAAGACCGGCGCGGGGATGCTCGACGTCAAGAAGGCGCTCGAGGAGGCGGAGGGCGACGCCGACAAGGCGCTCGAGATCATCCGCGTCAAGGGCCTCAAGGGTGTCGGCAAGCGTGAGGGCCGCTCGGCCTCCGACGGTCTCGTCGCGGCGAACGTCGCGGCCGACGGCCAGGGCCAGACGGGCGTGCTCGTCGAGGTCAACTCGGAGACCGACTTCGTCGCGAAGAACACGACGTTCATCGCGCTCGCCGACAAGGTCCTCGCGGCCGCCGTCGCGTCGGGTGCTGCGGACGCCGAGGCGCTCCTCGCCTCGGACGTCGACGGCTCCTCGCTGCAGTCGGTCGTCGACGAGACGGCCGCCACGCTCGGCGAGAAGGTCGTCGTGCGCCGCGTGGCGCGCGTCACCGGCGAGCACGTCGAGGTCTACCTGCACAAGGTCAACAAGGACCTGCCCCCGCAGGTCGGCGTCCTCGTGGCGACCGACGCGGCGGGCGCCTCGGTGGCGCGCGACATCGCGACGCACATCGCGGCGTACTCCCCGACGTTCCTCACGCGTGACGAGGTCGCCGAGGAGACGGTCGCCTCGGAGCGTCACATCGCCGAGGAGACCGCGCGCAACGAGGGCAAGCCCGAGGCCGCGCTCCCGAAGATCATCGAGGGTCGCCTGAACGGCTACTTCAAGGAGAACGTCCTGCTCGAGCAGGCGTTCGCCAAGGACCCGAAGAAGACGGTCGGCCAGGTCCTCACCGAGGCCGGCGGCACCGTCACGGCGTTCGTGCGGTTCCGCGTCGGCGCCTGAGCACCGACGCGACCCCCGGTGGCCCCGGCCCGACCACGGGCCGGGGCCACCGGCACGAGCACCCCAGACCGAGCACGTCGAGCACAGCAGGAGGCACCGTGGGCCAGGACGTGACCGCACCGGACCAGGACGGCGTCCTTCCTCGCCGGGTCCTGCTCAAGCTCTCGGGCGAGATGTTCGGCGGCGGCGCCGTCGGCCTCGCCCCCGACGTCGTCCAGCGGGTCGCGGCCGAGATCGCCGTGGCGGTGCGCAGCGGCGTGCAGGTCGCGATCGTCGTCGGCGGCGGCAACTTCTTCCGCGGCGCCGAGCTCGCGCAGCGCGGCATCGACCGCGCCCGGGCCGACTACATGGGCATGCTCGGCACGGTCATGAACTGCCTGGCACTCCAGGACTTCCTCGAGCAGGCGGGTGTCAGCACGCGCGTCCAGACCGCGATCACGATGGGTCAGGTCGCCGAGCCGTACATCCCGCTGCGGGCGATCCGGCACATGGAGAAGGGCCGCGTCGTCATCTTCGGCGCCGGCGCGGGCATGCCGTTCTTCTCGACGGACACCGTCTCCGTGCAGCGCGCGCTCGAGACGCACTGCCAGGAGGTGCTCATGGGGAAGAACGGCGTGGACGGCGTCTACACCGCGGACCCGCGCACGGACCCCACGGCGGTCAAGCTCGACCACCTGACCTACACGGACGCGCTCGTCAACGACCTCGGCGTCATGGACGCCACGGCCATCAGCCTGTGCCGTGACAACGACGTGCGGATGCGCGTGTTCGGCATGGAGCCCGGCAACGTCACGCGCGCGCTGCAGGGTGAGAAGATCGGCACGCTGGTCACCGTCGACTGACGGGCGCCCGCGCCGCACGACCACCCGCACGACCGCACCCCCCGAGCACATGAAGGAGCACCGGTGATCGACGAGACCCTCCTCGAGGCCGAGGAAAAGATGGACAAGGCGATCGAGGTCGCCAAGGAGGACTTCGCGACGATCCGCACGGGCCGGGCGAACGCCGCCATGTTCTCGAAGATCTTCGTCGACTACTACGGCAGCCCCACCCCGCTGCAGCAGCTCGCGTCGTTCAACGTGACCGAGGCGCGCACGATCCTCATCACGCCGTTCGACAAGTCGTCGTCGAGCGCGGTCGAGAAGGCCCTGCGCGACTCCGACCTGGGCGTCAACCCGACGAACGACGGCAACGTCATCCGCGTCGTGCTCCCGGCGCTCACGCAGGAGCGCCGCAAGGACTACGTCAAGCTCGCCCGGACCAAGGCCGAGGACGCGCGCATCTCGGTGCGCAACATCCGCCGGCGCGCCAAGGAGGAGCTCGACCGCATCGCGAAGGACGGCGAAGCGGGCGAGGACGAGGTCGGTCGCGCGGAGAAGGAGCTCGAGCAGCTGACCAAGCGGCACGTCGACGCGATCGACACGGTTCTCGCCGCCAAGGAGAACGAGCTGCTCGAGGTCTGATGCCCCAGAACGCCCGTCTCGCCGCCGCCAGCGCACCCCGCACGCCCGGGGTCTCGCGCACGGGCCGAGACCTGCCCGTCGCCGTCGTGGTGGGGCTGACGCTCCTCGCGGTCGTCGGCGCCTCGCTGTTCGTCCGCAAGGAGGGCTTCCTCGTCCTCGCGGTGCTCGCGGTCGGCGCCGGGCTGTGGGAGCTCGCCCAGGCCTTCGCCCGGCGCGGGATCCACCTGCCCCTCCTGCCCCTCCTGGTCGGGGACGTCGGGATCCTCGTCTCGGCGTACATGGCCGGGGCGGAGGCGGCGTTCGTCGCGTTCCTGCTGACGGTCGGTGGCGCGGTCGTCTGGCGCGTGCTCGACGGCAGCGGCGCGCCGGCGCTGCGGGACGCGACGGGGGCGGCGTTCGCGTCCGCGTACCTGCCGTTCATGGCGGGCTTCGTGATGCTCCTGCTCGCCCAGCCGGACGGCGCTTTCCGCGTCCTGCTGTTCATCCTGCTCTGCGTCGCGAGCGACACCGGCGGCTACGTCGTCGGGGTGCTGATCGGCCGGCACCCGCTCGCGCCCTCGGTCAGCCCGAAGAAGACGTGGGAGGGCCTGATCGGCTCGCTCGTCCTGGCGTGCCTCGTCGGCGTCGTCGGGATCGGCGCGCTGTTCGACGGCGCGCCGCTCGTCGGTGTGGCGCTCGGCGTCGCGACGGTCGTCACGGCCTCGCTCGGTGACCTGTCCGAGTCGCTGCTCAAGCGTGACCTCGAGCTCAAGGACATGGGCTCGTTGCTCCCGGGCCACGGCGGTCTGCTCGACCGCCTGGACTCGATGCTCCTCACGGCCCCGGTCGTCTACCTGATCCTCACCGTGCTCCAGCCGGTCGTCTGAGCGGCGCACCACCCCGAACCCCGAGAGGGGGTGCCCGTCATGAGCGGGACACCCGTCACCCTGAACATGTCCGCGCCGACGCGCGGCGCCCGCGGCAAGCCGCCGCGCCACTTCGTCGACCTCACGCCCGAGCAGCGGGTCGAGGCCGTCACGGCCCTCGGCGAGAAGCCGTTCCGGGCCAAGCAGCTCGCGACGCACTACTTCACGCACCTGACGTCCGACCCGGCGGAGATGACGGACCTGCCGAAGGCGAGCCGCGACACGCTCGCCGCCGAGCTGTTCCCGCAGCTGCTGACCGCGGCGCGCACGCTCCAGGCCGACGGCGGCACGACCGTCAAGACGCTGTGGCACCTGTTCGACGGCGCCAAGGTCGAGTCGGTGCTCATGCGGTACCCGAACCGGTCGACGCTGTGCGTCTCGAGCCAGGCCGGCTGCGGCATGGCGTGCCCGTTCTGCGCGACGGGCCAGCTGGGCCTGACCCGCAACCTGTCGACCGCGGAGATCGTCGAGCAGGTCCGCGCGGCGGCACGCTCGCTCGCGGACGGTGAGATCCCGGGCGGTCCGACGCGGCTGTCGAACCTCGTGTTCATGGGCATGGGCGAGCCGCTCGCGAACTACAAGGCGGTCATGGAGACGGTGCGGCGCCTCGTCGCCCCCGCACCCGACGGCCTGGGCATGTCGGCGCGCAACATCACCGTCTCGACCGTCGGCCTCGTCCCCGCGATCGAGAAGCTCACGAACGAGGGCATCCCGGTGACCCTCGCCGTGTCGATGCACGCCCCGGACGACGAGCTGCGCGACACCCTCGTGCCGGTCAACACCCGGTGGAGCGTCGACCAGACGCTCGACGCCGCGTACCGCTACTTCCAGGTGACCGGGCGCCGCGTGTCGATCGAGTACGCGCTCATCCGCGACATGAACGACCACGCGTGGCGCGCCGACATGCTGGGCGAGAAGCTCAACGCCCGGGGCAAGGGCTGGGTGCACTGCAACCCGATCCCGCTCAACCCGACACCGGGGTCGATCTGGACGGCGAGCGATCCCGCGGTCGAGGCCGAGTTCGTGGCACGCTTGCGCGCGCACGGCATCCCGACGACGATCCGTGACACTCGGGGGAGTGACATCGACGGCGCGTGCGGCCAGCTCGCAGCCGATGAGGAAGGGTGAGCGACGTCATGTTCCGGACCGTCTCGGGCCTGCGCACCGGTTACGACCCCGACGAGGTGGACGACTTCTTCGAGCACGCGCGCGCCGTGTACGAGAAGGGTCCCGCCGGTGCCCTGTCGGGGCGGGACGTCCGGACGGTCGCGTTCGACATGGTGCGCCGCGGGTACGTGACGTCGGCGGTCGACGCGGCGCTCGACCGGCTCGAGGCGGCGTTCGTGGCGCGGGCCCGGGCCGACTTCGTGGCCGAGCACGGGCAGCAGGCCTGGATGGACCGGCTCGCCGAGCAGGCGCGCACGCTGTACGGGCGGCTCACGCGGCCCGACGGGGAGCGCTTCGCCCCGCCGCACGGCCGCCAGCCGGGCTACGAGCCCGCGGACGTCGACGACCTGTGCCACCGGCTCGTCGCCTACTTCGACAAGGGTCAGCCGCTCACCGCGCAGGAGCTGCGCTCGGCGACCTTCCGACGCCGCAACGGCCGCGCGGGGTACGCCGAGGCGCCGGTCGACGCGTTCCTGGACCGCGCGGTCGAGGTCATCCTCGGCGCGGAGTGAGCTGAGCCCGCGCCGACCACGCCGGGCGCCGCCGTCCGTCGACGTCGGTGCTCCTGCACCCCGGAGTGCACGGAGCGCACCGGCGGACCAGGGATGATGGCCGGGTGAGCCAGCGCACCGTCCTCCTGCTCGGGTCGACCGGGTCCATCGGGACCCAGGCCGTCGACGTCGTCCGCCGCAACCCCGACCGGTTCCGGGTCACGGGCCTGAGCGCCGGGGGAGCGGACCCCGCCGCGCTCGCGCGTCAGGCGATCGAGCTCGGCGTCGAGGCCGTCGCGGTCGCCGACCCCGCGGCCGCCGGCCCGCTCTTCGCGGAGCTGACGCGCGCCAGCGCTGACGCAGGGCTGCGTCAGCTCGGCGTCGAGGTGCTGACCGGGCCGGACGCGGCGACACGGCTCGCGGAGCGGGGGGCCGACGTCGTGCTCAACGGCATCACCGGCTCGGTCGGGCTGGGGCCGACGCTCGCGGCGCTCGCGGCGGGCAGCACCCTGGCGCTCGCCAACAAGGAGTCCCTCGTCGTCGGCGGGCGGCTCGTGCGCGCGGCCCAGCAGCGGTCCGACCAGATCGTGCCGGTCGACTCGGAGCACTCGGCGATCGCCCAGGCGCTGCGCTCGGGTGCGGCGCGCGAGGTGCGCCGGCTCGTGCTGACCGCGTCGGGCGGGCCGTTCCGCGGGCGCGACCGCGACGACCTCAAGGCCGTGACGGCGGAGCAGGCGCTGCACCACCCGACGTGGTCGATGGGCCCGGTCGTCACGGTGAACTCGGCGACGCTCATGAACAAGGGCCTCGAGCTCATCGAGGCGCACCTGCTGTTCGACGTGGCCGTCGAGGACATCACGGTGGTCGTGCACCCCCAGTCGGTCGTGCACTCGATGGTCGAGTTCGTCGACGGCTCGACGATCGCGCAGGCGTCGCCCCCGGACATGCGCCTGCCCATCGCGCTGGGCCTGTCCTGGCCGGACCGGGTCGCGGACGCCGCGCCGGCGTGCGACTGGACGCAGGCGACGTCGTGGACGTTCGAGCCGCTCGACGAGGAGGTCTTCGGGGCCGTCGCGCTCGCGCGGGCGGCCGTCGCGGCCTCGGCGACGCACCCCGCGGTGCTCAACGCCGCCAACGAGGAGTGCGTCGCGGCGTTCCTCGCGGGGCGGATCTGCTTCCTCGACATCGTCGCGACCGTCGAGCGGGTCCTGGCGGAGCACAGCGGGACCGCACCCGCCGACGTGCGGCTCGACGACGTGCTCGAGGCCGAGACGTGGGCGCGGGCCCGCGCGCACGAGGTGCTGGCCCGGCGCTGACCGCGGTCGTCCGCACCCACCCCGACGGGCTACGCGGTGAGCCCTGGCTCTCGCCGGGCTTCCGCTCACGACGGGGTGCGGGGCGGCGCCGGGCTCCCGGTCGCGACGGGGCGCAGGGCCGCGCCGGGCCTCCGGTCACGACGGCGCGCATGGCGGCGCGGGGCACCCGCTCACCACGGGACGAGGGGCAGCGTGGGGCTCTCCCGCCCGGTCCGTGCCTCCACCGCGTCCGCGAGCCGGCCGAGGCGGGACGCGAGCGTGAGCCCGGTCCGGCTCACCGTCGTCGGCGACGGCCGTGCGCTCTCGTGGTCGACCCACGGCAGCCGGGTGAGCTCCGAGAGGTTCCCGGTCACGAGGTCCGCCAGCGTCCGCCCGGCCAGGTTGGCTGCCGCGACGCCGTCACGGCCGAAGCCGGTGACCCAGCCGAGCCCGGTCTCCCGGTCGAGCCCGACGCGCGGCACCCCGTCGCTCGTCACGGCGACCGGCGCGCACCACGCGTGCGTCACGTGCGCCCCGGCGGCGCCGGGGAGCAGGTCGAGGAGACGAGCCCGCAGGCGCTCGACGTCGCCCGCCGCGGGATGTCCCGCGACGTCAGCGCCGCTCCCGCGACCGCCTGTGCCGCGACCGCCTCTGCGCCAGGCGCTGGTGCCGCGACCGCCCGGGCCCGCCGGCGC
>NZ_JBFTER010000108.1:0-17903 GCF_047229345.1 Cellulomonas jepli
CCCGGGGCGACCACGGCCGCCCTCGGCCGTACGGCCCTCACCTCCCCCCGGCCCGCCCGCACGCTCGCCCGCCCGCCTCCAGCGGCCCGCACGCGCCGACGACCGGCGCCCCGTAGATTGGACCGCGATGCCCACCGACCGCCCGACGAACCGGCCCACCGCGGCCGCCGGGACCGCTGCGTCCCCGGCTCGGCCGGCTCAGGCGCCCAGCCGCCCCGCGACGCCCGGTCCCCGCCACGCCGCCACGCCCGTCCCGGCGAGCGCCGCGTGGCGCGAGGGGGACCCCGTGGGCCGTCGGCAGTTCGCCGACCTCGGGCCGCTGCGCCTCGAGGCGGGCGGTCGGCTCGGCTCCGTCCGCCTCGCCTACGAGACGTGGGGCACGCTGAACGAGGCCGGCGACAACGCCGTGCTGGTGCTGCACGCGCTGACCGGCGACTCCCACGTCACCGGCGACGCCGGGCCCGGGCACCCGACTCCCGGCTGGTGGCGCTCGCTCGTCGGACCCGGTGCGCCGATCGACACCGACCGGTGGTTCGTCGTCGCCCCCAACGCGCTCGGTGGCTGCCAGGGCTCGACCGGACCGGCGTCGACCGCGCCCGACGCGCGGCCCTGGGGCGGGCGGTTCCCCCACATCACGGTGCGCGACCAGGTCGCCGCGGAGACCCGGCTGACCGACGCGCTCGGCATCGACTCGTGGGCGCTCGTCGTCGGGGCCTCGATGGGCGGGCAGCGCGTGCTCGAGTGGGGCGTGAGCGCGCGCGACCGGGTCCGGTCCCTCGCCGCGATCGCGACGGCGGCGCAGACGTCGGGCGACCAGATCGCGAGCTTCCACACCCAGCTCGCCGCGATCCACGCCGACCCGCGCTTCCGCGACGGCGACTACTACGACGCGCCCGACGGCGAGGGCCCGCACGTGGGGCTCGGCATCGCGCGGCAGATCGCGCACCAGACCTACCGCAGCGCGCGCGAGCTCGACGTGCGGTTCGGGCGCATCCCGCAGGGCGGGGAGGACCCGCTCGAGGGCGGGCGCTTCGCGGTGCAGTCCTACCTCGACCACCACGGCGACAAGCTCGCGCGACGGTTCGACGCCAACACCTACGTCGCGCTGACCCGCACGATGATCACGCACGACCTGGGCCGGGACCGCGGCGGGGTCGAGGCGGCGCTCGCGAGCATCACCGCCCGCTCGCTCGTCGTCGCCGTCGACTCCGACCGGCTGTTCCTGCCCGCGCAGTCCGACCGCATCGCCGCCGGGATCCCCGGCTCGGGGCCGGTGCGGACGATCCGCTCGGAGTTCGGGCACGACGGGTTCCTCATCGAGGCCGAGCAGGTCGGCGCGATCGTGAGCGAGTTCCTCGCGGAGGGCTGACCGCAGGCCCGTCGCGCGGAGCCGATCGCGCGCTCGCCCGGGGTCGGGCTGCTCGACGCCTGCCGGCGCACCCGTCGGCGCACCCGTCGGCACCGCCCGCGAGCGCCGCACAGCGTCCGGCTCCCGGGCTCTCGTCGGCAAAACGTTTCGGCCGTGGTGGGGCGGCGCGCGGGGCCGGAGGATCGGGCGAGCCGCTGCCCGACGACGGGTCCGGCGCACCCGACGAAGGAGTCGACCGATGCCCCGCTCCGCGCAGCCCGACGGACCCACCGGCGACCCGGCCGACCTCCCGGCGCGCCCCGGTCGTCGACGCCGCAGGGGCGCCGCACTGCTGGTCGCCGTGGCGCTCACCGCCTCGGGGCTGGGCGTCGCGCAGACCGCGTCGAGCACGACGACCGCCCCCGCGCAGGCTGCCGTGCTGCCGTACCTCGACCCCGCGCTCCCCGTCGCGACCCGCGTCGAGGACCTGCTCGGCCGCATGACGCTCGACGACAAGATCGGCCAGATGACGCAGGCCGAGCGTGCGGTCGTCACCCCGGCGGACGTGGCGACGTACCGGCTCGGCTCCGTGCTCTCGGGCGGCGGGTCGGCGCCGTCGCCGAACACGACCGCGGGCTGGGCGGACCTCTACGACCGGCTCCAGCGCGGGGCCCTCGCGACGCCGCTGCAGATCCCGATGCTCTACGGGATCGACGCCGTGCACGGCAACAACAACGCGCTCGGCGCGACGATCTACCCCCACAACATCGGGCTCGGGGCTACGCGCGACCCGCAGCTCGCGCAGGACGTCGCCCGCGCGGTCGCGGAGGAGGTCAGCGCGACCGGCGTCGACTGGACGTTCGCGCCGTGCCTGTGCGTCGTGCGCGACGACCGGTGGGGACGCACGTACGAGTCCTTCGGCGAGGACCCCGCGATCGCGTCGTCGATGGCCACGACCGTCACGGGCTTCCAGGGCGAGCGGCTGGGCGGGCCCACGTCGGTGCTCGCGACCGCCAAGCACTTCATCGGCGACGGCGGCACCGTGGGCGGCGACGACCAGGGCGACGTCCGGATCACCGAGGCCGAGCTGCGCGCGGTGCACCTGCCCCCGTTCGAGGCCGCGATCGACCGGGGCGTCGGGTCCGTCATGGTGTCCTACAGCAGCTGGAACGGCGTGAAGATGCACGGCAACCGGTACCTGCTCACGGACGTGCTCAAGGGTGAGCTCGGGTTCGACGGCTTCGTGGTGTCCGACTGGGCGGCGATCGACCAGCTCGACGGAGCCCGGGGGTTCACCGCGCAGGAGGTCGCCGCGTCGGTCAACGCGGGCATCGACATGGTGATGGTGCCGAACGACTACCGGACGTTCCTGACCTACCTGCGGCAGGGCGTGCAGAGCGGCGCGATCCCGATGGCACGGGTCGACGACGCGGTGCGCCGCATCCTCACGAAGAAGGTCGAGCTGGGGCTGTTCGAGCGGCCGCTCGCCGACCGGTCCACCGCGTCGACGGTCGGCAGCGCGGCGCACCGGGCGCTCGCCCGGACCGCGGTGCAGCGCTCGCAGGTGGTGCTCAAGAACACGGGCGTCCTGCCGCTCGCCACGACGGGTGGCAAGGTCTGCGTCGCCGGGAAGAACGCGCACGACCTCGGCAACCAGAGCGGCGGCTGGACGCTGAGCTGGCAGGGCGCGAGCGGCGCGACCGTCCCCGGGACGACGATCCTCCAGGGCGTCCAGGAGGTCCTCGCGGGCGGCCGGACGACGACGCACGCGCGCGACGGGGGCAACGTCGACGCCTCGTGCGCCGTCGCGGTCGCGGTGGTCGGCGAGACCCCGTACGCGGAGGGCGAGGGTGACCGGCCCGGCGGGCTGTCGCTCGACGCGACGGACACCGCGGTGCTCGAGCGCGTCCGCGCGACGGGTGTCCCCACGGTCGTCGTGCTCGTGTCCGGCCGGCCGCTCGACGTCTCCGGGTTCCTGCCCTGGGTCCAGGCGCTCGACGTCGCGTGGCTCCCCGGCAGCGAGGGTGCGGGTGTCGCGGACGTGCTGTTCGGGAAGGTCGCGCCGACCGGGACGCTCCCGGTGTCGTGGCCCGCGACCGCGACGCAGCAGCCCGTGAACGCCGGCGACGGCCGCACGCCGTTGTTCCCGCTCGGCGCGGGCCTCACGTGGACGCCCGACGACGGCGGTGGGGTCGCGCAGCCGCCGGCCGCACCCACGGCCCTGACCGCCGGCCCGACCACGACGAGCACCGTCCCGCTCACCTGGTCGGCCCCGGCCGGCGGGTCCGCGGTCACCGGGTACGAGGTGCACCGCGGCGGGCTGCGGGTCGCGACGACCACCGGCACGACGTACACCGACACCGGGCTCACGGCCGGCACCGCGTACACGTACACGGTCCGCGCGGTCGACGCCGCGGGGAACGTCTCGCCGCCCTCCGCCGCCGCGACCGCGACGACCCAGCCCGGCACGTCGGGTCCCACCACGGGGTGCACCGCGACCTGGCGGACCGAGAACAGCTGGGGCAGCGGGTTCACGGCGTCGGTCACGGTGACCGCGACCGGCACCCAGGCGCTGCGGTCGTGGCGCGTCACCTGGGCGTGGCCCGACGGCGTGCAGCTCGCGGGCGCCTGGAACGCGGCGTTCGCGCGCACCGGGGCCGCGCAGACCGCGTCAAGCCTCGCCTACAACGGCGCGCTCGCACCGTCGGCCTCGACGTCGTTCGGCCTGCAGGCCACGACGACGGGCGGCGTGCCGTCCCCGGTCCTCACCTGCGTCGGCGGCTGACCGCGGGACCGGGTGCTCCGCCCGGTGCACCGCTCGCCGGGCGGAGCACCGGGCCGCTCAAGGGGCCGGCCTCGGGCCCGCGCGGCGCACCCACGTGCGCGGACCCGACCCGGACACCTGCCCGACTTCGTCCGGTCTGGGGCACGATGGGCGCATGACGCACCACTCGTCGACCGACCTCGCCGCCGCCTCGACCGCGCTGCACGCCCAGTGGGACGTCCTGCGGCGGTGGATCGGGACGGTGGTGGACCCGCGGGCGGCGCGCGCCGAGAGCGCGCTCGACGGCTGGACCGTGGGCGACCTCGTCGCGCACCTCGGCCGGGCGATGGACTCGCTCACCGCTGTCGAGGTCGCGCCCGCCGGCACCGTCCCGCTCACGCTCGCCGAGTACCTCGGGCAGTACGCCGACCGGGCGTCGGAGACCGCGGAGTCGACGCGGCAGCTCCGGGCCGAGCTCGGTGACAACCCCCTCCCGGGCGTGGACGCGCTGGCCCGTGCCGCGTTCACCCGCCTCGACGCGCTGGGCACCGCCGACGTCGTCGTGCTCGCCCGCCGCGGGCCTGTGCTGCTCTCCGACATGGTGGCCTCCCGCGTGCTGGAGCTCGTGGTGCACGCCGACGACCTCGCGCGCTCGCTGCGCGACACCGGCCGCGTCGACCCGTCCGGCGCCGGTCCCGTCGACCGCGGCGCGCTCGACCTCGTCGCCGGGGTGCTGCTCCGCATCGTCGTCGCGCGCGGCGGGTGGAGCCTCGAGGTCGCCCGGCCGCTCACGTGGGTCCGGCTCGCCGCGGGCCGCGTCCCGTACGACGTCGACGTCCTCGCCGAGGCGCTGAGCCCGCAGTACACGTCGGACGCCGTGCCGGACCTCGGCCGGATGCTGCCGCTGCTCTGACACGACCACCCGGTCGGGCCCTCACGGCCCGACCGTCCCTGCCGATCGTGCCGGGGACAGCCCAGGGACCGACGGGAAGGTGGCAGGGCCGTGCTCGCGCTCGTCTACGCCCTCGTCGCGCTGGTCGCGCTCGTCCCCGCACTGACGTCCTGGCGGCACCGCGAGCGCGGTCCCGCAGCCCGGCCGCTCGCCCTCCTGCACCTCGGGATCGCCTACTGGAGCGCCTTCGACGCCGCCTCGGTCGCTGCCGCGGACCCCACGCTCGCGTACGCGTTCAGCCTCGCGATCTACCCGGGCGTGTGCGCGGTCATCGCGGGCTTCCTGTGGCAGGCGCTCGTCGCCGCGGGCCACGCGGAGCAGCTGCGCCGCCGGCACGCCGTCCTGCTCGCCGTCGTCCCGGTGCTGACGGTCGCCGCCGCTGCGACCGACCCGTGGCACCACCTCTTCTACGCCTCGGTCGAGCGCGCGCCCGGTGCCGCGATGCCGCACGTCGACTTCGGCCCGCTGTTCTGGGTGCACAGCGCCTACAGCTACACGCTGAGCGCCGCCGCGACCGTGCTGCTCGTGCGGGCGATGCGCCGCTCCATCGCCGGCCAGCGCCGCACGTTCGTCCTCGTCCTCGTCGCCGCGGCGGCACCGACCGTGGGCAACCTCGCGACGCTCACCGGCGTCGCCGGGGACCGGACGGTCGACCTGACGCCGGTCCTCTTCCTCGTGACGGCGCTCTCGTGGTGGCTGCTCGACCGCCGCTGGGGCCAGGGGCTGGCGCTGCCGTCGCTGTCCGCGCGCCAGGTCCTCGCCGCGCTCGGCGACGCCGCCATGGTGCTCGACCCGTGGGGCCGGTTCCTCGACCTCAACCCCGCTGCCGTGCGGCTGCTCGCGCGCGCGCCCGGGGCCGCCGGCTCGACGCTCATCGGCGCGCGGTGGCAGGACGTGCTGGGGCCCGAGCTGACGGCCGCTCTGGGCAGCCTCGACCCCGTGACCCTGACGACGCGCGACGGCCAGGTGCTCGACGTCCGGGTCACCGAGATCCGGTCGCGTCAGGGGCGCCTGCTGGGCTTCGTCGCCGTCGCCCGGGACGTCACCGAGCTCGAGCACCTGCGCGCGGACCTCGTCGACCAGGCGTCCCGCGACGCGCTCACGCACGTCCACAACCGGCGGCACCTCGCGCACGCGCTCGCCGCGGAGGTCCCCCGGGCGGCGTCGGCGGGCACGCCGCTGACGGTCGTCATGGTCGACCTCGACCACTTCAAGCACGTCAACGACACGCACGGGCACGCCGTCGGCGACGAGCTGCTCGTGTTCCTCGCGACCACGCTCGCGTCGAGCCTGCGGGGCACCGACGTCGTCGCCCGGTACGGCGGCGAGGAGTTCGTGGTCGTCATGCCCGGCGCCGACGTCGGGATCGCGGCCCGGCGTGCGGAGGAGTGGCGGGCGGCGTGCGCGGGCGCGACCGTGCGGGCGGCCGCCGGGGCGGTCGGGGTGACCATCAGCCTCGGCGTCGCGGAGGCCGTCCCCGGGGACACCCCCGAGACCCTCCTGCGACGGGCGGACGACGCGCTGTACCGCGCGAAGAGCGACGGACGCGACCGTGTCGTCGTCGCGCGCCCCGGCGTGTCCTCGCGTGCGCTCGCGCCCGCACCGTCCGGGTCGCACTGAGCCCGCACCTGCCCGGCACCGCACCGACGCGTCTCGACGCGGCAGGCACCCACCTGCTCCGACCCGGCACCCACCGGCCGCGCCCCGACCCGGCACCCGTCGCGCCGCGGACGTCGGCGCCTGGCGGCACCCGGTGCCACCCGTCGGCGCCCGCGGACGCACCGGGCTACGGTGCTCGCATGCTCGCTGCGTCCGTGACCCGCTTCGGCACCTCGCCCGACGACCTGCTCGACGGCCTGGAGGTCGGCGAGCGCCCCGAGCCCGAGCCGCGCGAGCACTGGACGACCGTCGACGTGCGCGCCGCGTCCCTCAACCACCACGACCTGTGGTCGCTGCGCGGCGTGGGCCTGCGCGCCGAGGCGCTGCCGATGGTCCTGGGGACGGACGCCGCCGGGGTCACCCCGGACGGGCGCGAGGTGGTCGTGCACGGGGTCGTCGGCGGCGCGCTCGGTCACGGCGTCGGGCCCGACGAGCCGCGCACGCTGCTGTCCGAGCGGTACCCCGGGACCCTCGCGGAGCGCGTCGCGGTGCCGACGTGGAACCTCGTCGACAAGCCTGCGGGGCTCTCGTTCGTCGAGGCCGCGTGCGTGCCGACCGCGTGGCTCACCGCCTACACGATGCTGTTCACCCGCGGTCGTGCGACCCCCGGGCAGCGCGTGCTCGTGCAGGGCGCCGGCGGCGGGGTCGCGACCGCCGCGGTCCTGCTCGGCGCGGCGGCCGGGCTCGAGGTGCTCGTGACGAGCCGCGACGAGGCGCGCCGCGCTCGGGCCGTCGACCTCGGCGCCGCCGGGGCGTTCGAGACCGGTGGCCGGCTGCCCGGCAAGGTGGACCTCGTGCTCGAGACCGTCGGCGCGGCGACGTGGTCGCACTCGGTGCGCTCGGTGCGTCCCGGCGGCACGATCGTCGTCGCGGGCGCGACCTCGGGCGACGCGAGCCCCGCCGAGCTGCAGCGGCTGTTCTTCCTCGAGATCGACGTCCTCGGGGTCACGATGGGAGCGAAGGAGGACCTCGTCCACCTGCTCGCGATGCTCGACCGCACCGGGGTCCGCCCGCTCGTGGACGCGACGTACCCGCTGGCCCGCACCCGCGACGGCCTCGACCGCCTGGCGCGCGGCGCGCAGTTCGGCAAGGTCGTCGTCGAGGTCTGACGCGACCCGCCCGGCCCGGGACGTCCCCGGCGGGGCGGCACGACGAGCGGCCGGCGGACAGCCGGCAGAGAGGCAGGCGGGTGGCCGGCCGGTGGGGACCCGACGTGCTGGGCGACGACTTCCGCGCCCGCACCCTCACGCTCGCGCCCGACGACGAGGGCGACGTCGTCGCGACGCTCGTGCGGTACGCGCCCCCGACGCCCGAGCCGGTGCGGCCCGCCCGCGCCGTGCTGTACGTGCACGGGTGGTCCGACTACTTCTTCCAGACCGGCCTCGCCGAGCACTGGCACGCGCAGGGCGCCGCGTTCTACGCGCTCGACCTGCGCAAGTACGGCCGCAGCCTGCGCCCGCACCAGACCCCGGGCTACGTCGACGACCTGCGCACCTACGACGAGGACCTCGACGCGGCACTGACCCAGGTCCAGCGGGACCTCGGGTCGCGGGCGCGGGTCATGGTGATGGGCCACTCGACCGGTGGCCTCGTCGCGGCGCTGTGGGCGGACCGCAACCCCGGGCGGATCGCGGGCCTCGTCCTCAACAGCCCGTGGCTCGAGCTGCAGGGCTCCGCGGTCCTCCGGCACGTCAGCGCCCCGGCGATCGCGCGCATGGCTCAGCTCCAGCCGCGCGCCCCGCTGCCCAACATCGACCCGGGGTACTACGCGCGCACGATCCGTTCCGCCGACGGCGGCGAGTGGACGTACGAGGACCGCTGGCGCCCCGTGCCGTCGTTCCCGGTGCGCGCCGGGTGGCTCAGCGCGATCATGACGGGCCACGCGCAGGTCGCCCGGGGGCTCTCGATCGACGTCCCGGTGCTCACGCTCGTCTCCGCGCGGACCGTGATCAGCCGGCGCTGGAGCGAGGACATGCGGGCCGCCGACATCGTGCTCGACGTCGACCTCGTGGTGCGCCGCGCCGTGCAGCTCGGCCCCGTCGTCACCGTCGTGCGCGTGCCCGGCGGGCTGCACGACCTCACGCTCTCGCCCGCGCCGGTGCGCGCGCGGTTCTACGCCGAGATCGCCCGGTGGGCGGGGAGCTACGGGTGGGTCACCGGGGGTTGACCCGCGGCGCGTGCCTCGCCGGTCCTGGTCCCGGTCCTGGCCACGGTCCTGGTCCTGGCGACGGCCCGGTCCTTCGCCAGGGGCCGGTCACCGTCCCGGTCCCCGGCCCTGCTTCGCGTCAGCGGACGCCGGCCGCCTCGGCGAGCGTCGGGCCGCCGTCGCCGACGCGCCACGAGCCCCACCCGTCGACGGCGCCCTCGGCGTTCGCGGCCTCGGCCGCGGCCTCGTCCGGGTCGGCGTGCACGCGGCCGTCGGGCAGCTCGATGAGCCCGTCGCCGCGCAGCGTCGCCAGGAGGCGCTGACCCCGGCGCTCGCGGAACCACACGAGCGTCGCGACGGCGCCACGCCCCTTCGCGAGCGCCGCGAGCGCGGGGTCGGGGCTCGGCGCCGACGACGTGCCGGCGAGCGACGCCGGCCGCAGCGACCCGGTGGGCGGCGTGTCCGGAACGTCGGCGCGCGGCGTGCGGTCACGCACGGGGAGGTCCTCGTCGGCCGCCGGCGCGCGACCCGGCACTCCTGCGGCGGGGGTCGCCAGGGTGGAGGGCGAGGAGGCGGGCGCCGCTGGGACATAGCTCGTCGGGGCGGGCGTCGCGAGCGGGGCCGCCGCGGCCGGGCTCGTCGCGGGCCGAGGCTGGTGCTCGCCGGACGAGGCGGGGGTCCGGGACGAGGCCGCCGGCGCACCGTTCGCGGGGGTCGGGACGCGGCGCTCGTCGGTGAGGAACGCCGGCCGGTACGGCTCCGGGGTGGGGATCGGTGCGGGCGTCGACCCGGACGGGCTCGCGGCACCCGGCGCACCGGCCGCAGCCGTCGCGAGCGGGCCCGATCCTGAAGCGCTCCGCGGGGTCGCGCCCGACGGCGTCGCCCCTGCCGCTGCCGTGCCCGACGCTGCCGTGCCCGACGCTGCCGTGCCCGACGCTGCCGTGCCCGACGCTGCCGTGCCCGACGCTGCCGTGCCTGACGCTGCCGTGCCCGAGCCTGCCGTGCCCGACGCTGCCGTGCCCGACGCTGCTGCCGTTCTCGACCCTGCGGTGCCCGGCACGGTCCCGTGCGACGCGCCCAGGGGTACCGGTCCCGAGGCCGCCGTGGACGGGCTCGCCCACGCCGCGCTCGTCGCCTCGACGGCGGCCGAGCCCGCGCCCGGGACGCCCCGGCCGGCGGGCGACTGACCCGTCGGGCGGTCGGGCAGGAAGATCGGCGCCGTCAGCGGGCTCGGTTCCCGGCGGGCCGGGCGCATCCGCGCGGCGTCGAACGCACGCGCACGGGCCAGCGCCTCGTCGGCGGCCCGGAGCTCGGCGGCGTGCACCGCGGGGTCGCGCGGGAGGTCGGTCGTCGTGCTCTCGTCGGCGCGCCGCCGGGCCGCGGCGCGCTCCTCGGCCGCGCGCTGCTCCTCGGGGCGGGGGGCGAACCCGCCGGAGCGCGTCGGGGGCTCGGGCAGCACCTCGTCGTCGTCGTCGAGGGGCACCGGCGCCATGCGCATCGTCAGCTCGACGTCCGCGGGCACCGCGAGGGACGCCCAGGCGGTCGGCGCGGGCGCCGGCGCAGCGGACGGCGCCGGGTCCTCGGCCAGGTCGGGGTCACCGGTGCTCGGGGGGCCCGCCCACGTCGGCGCGTCGGCGGCGGGCGCCGGGTCGACGCGCTCGGCGTCGCGCACGTCCCACTCGTCGGCGGAGGGCCGTGGGACGGGAACCGGCTCGGGTCGCGGGCGCTCGGCGGCGGCCGCGCGCGCCGAGACGCTCTCGTGCGCCGACGCGCCCGTCACGGTCAGGGGCGCGGGGACCGGCGCGGGGACGATCATCGCGGCGGGCTCGACGGGGCGCGGCGTGCGGTGCGGGCCGAGCTGGACCGGCGAGACGTCGACGTAGCGGCGTCCGTCGCCGCCCTGCACGACGCCCATCTGCAGGACCTCGACCTGGCGGCCGGGCTGCCGCAGGAACGCGAGGGCGTCGCTCACGTCGTCGTCGACCTCGGAGCACACGAGGACCAGGCGGGAGCCCGTGCGGGGGGCGTGCTGCGCGGTGAGCGGCGAGCGGTCGCGGAACACCGCGAGGTCCGCGTCGAACGCCTCGCGGCCGCCCTGGTAGGCCCGGGCGAGGTCGGAGCGCGTGAGCCGGGCCGCCTGGCCCGCGAAGCCCAGCGCGCGCACGAGCGCCTCGGCGTCGAGCAGGTGGACGACGTCGACGACGACCGGCTGACCGCCCGCGTCGAGCGCGAGCAGGTGCGGCGCCTCGTCGTCCTCGTGACGCACGCGCACCTGGAAGAGCTGCTCGCCGAGCAGCGCGGTGAGGTGGTCGGCGACGAGCGCGGAGGTGTCCGGCGCGAACGTCGAGCTCGCGGGCTGCATCGGCTGGACCAGGAGGGGTCGACCTTCGTCGAGCTCGAAGATCGGCACTGCCTCTCCCTCCCCGGGCGGGCGCAGCCGCCGTGCGCACCCGCGTCGATCGCCCCGGACGACCGCCCCCGGCCGTCCGGCGAACACTCTCCCACGCCCCGCTGTGAAGCCCAACCGGCCCTCACCCGAACGCTGCCGAGGCGCAGGCGGACGAGGCCGGCACACCCCGGCGGACGCGCACCGGTCGGTCGGCGCCCGACGGGGAGCGCCCGGCGTCAGCGCCCCTCGGTGACCGCCTCGGCGCCGGCCGGCAGGTGCGCCGCGAGCAGCTCCGCGAGGTGCACGCCCTGGACCCCGGCGAGCTGCTCGGCCTGCGTGCGGCACGAGAACCCGTCGGCGAGGTACACGTCGCCCGGCGCGGCGTCGCGCAGTGCGGGCAGCAGCGCGTGCTCGGCGACGGCCACCGACGTCTCGTAGTGGCCCTTCTCCATGCCGAAGTTCCCCGCGAGCCCGCAGCACCCGGCGAGCGTCGAGAACTGCGCGCCGGCCTCGGTCAGGAGCGTGCGGTCCGCGGTGTACGTCATGACGGAGTGGTGGTGGCAGTGGGGCTGGACGACGGCGGTGACGCCGGACAGGTCCGGGAGCTCCCAGCGCTCGCGCGGCCCGATCGGCGCGGGGG
Organism: Cellulomonas jepli; assembly: GCF_047229345.1. Taxonomy (NCBI): domain Bacteria; kingdom Bacillati; phylum Actinomycetota; class Actinomycetes; order Micrococcales; family Cellulomonadaceae; genus Cellulomonas; species Cellulomonas jepli. The sequence continues at coordinate 11,899 of NZ_JBFTER010000108.1, forward strand.
CCGTGAGCAGCTCCGCGAGCGTCCGGGTCTCGCGGGCGACCGCCACGGCGCGGGGGTCGTCGGGCAGCAGGTCGAGCAGGTCCGAGCGCAGCACCGCGGTGCACGACGGCTCGAGGCCGACGATCGGGATGCCGTTGACCGCGTACGGGCCGAGCACGCCGAGCAGGTGCGTGAGGCGCTCGCGCGCGCCGTCGAGCTGGCCCGTGGTGATCCACGTGAGCCCGCAGCACGCCTCGTCCTCGGGCACGATCACCTCGTACCCGGCCGCGCGCAGCACCCGCACCGCGGCCTGCGCGACCGAGGGTGCGAGGCCGTCGCTGAACGAGTCGGTCCACAGCAGCACGCGGGGCTTCCGGGCGCCCTCGGGCGCCTCGTCGTCCACCACGCCCGCACCCCGCGTGACCTGCGTCGCGCCCGCACCACGCGCCCACGCCCGGAACGGCGTGGGGGCGAACGTGACCATCTTCCGGCGCGTGTCCATGCCGCCCGCGGCGAGCACGAGCCTGGCGACCGGGCGGAGGCCGAGCGCCGCGTTGGCGAGCCGCGCGAGGCCGGGCACGCCGGTCACGAGCCGGGTCCAGCGCGGGAGCCAGCCGAGCGCGTAGTGGCTCACGGGGCGCAGCCGCCCGCGGTAGGTCCGGTGCAGCACCTCGGACTTGTACTGCGCCATGTCGACGCCCGCGGGGCAGTCGCTCGAGCAGGCCTTGCACGCGAGGCACAGGTCGAGCACCTCGTGGACCTCGGGCGCGGCCCACCCCTGGGTGACGAACGTGCCGTTCGCCATCTCCTGGAGCACGCGCGCCCGGCCGCGGGTCGAGTCCTTCTCGTCGCGCGTCGCGAGGTACGACGGGCACATGAACCCGCCGGCGGCCGACGTGTCGGCGCGGCACTTGCCGACCCCGACGCAGCGGTGCACGGCCGTCGTGAAGTCCCCCGCGTCGTGCCCGAACGCGAAGCCGCCCGAGCCCGCGAGCAGCGACCGGGCGTGCGGGCGGCGCAGGTCGGCGTCGAGCGGGCGGGGGCGCACGAGGACGCCGGGGTTGAGCAGGTCGCGCGGGTCGAACAGGTCCTTGACGGCCTCGAACGCCGCGATCGCCTTCGCCGAGTACATGACCGGCAGCAGCTCGCTGCGGGCGCGCCCGTCGCCGTGCTCGCCCGAGAGCGACCCACCGTGCGCGGCGACGAGGTGCGCGGCGTCGGTCATGAACGCGCGCAGCGGGTCGCCCGAGCGCTCGAGCGGGACGTCGAGGCGCAGGTGCACGCAGCCGTCGCCGAAGTGCCCGTAGGCCAGGCCGTCGACGGCGTGCGTGGCCATGAGCGCCTCGAGCTCGCGCAGGTACGCGCCGAGCCGGGCGGGCGGCACCGCGGAGTCCTCGAAGCCCGGCCACGCCTGCTCGCCCGACGGCGTGCGCCCACCGAGCCCCGCGCCGTCCTCGCGGATGCGCCACATCGCGGCGGCCTGCGGTCCCGGCGGGAACACCCCGACCGCGTCGGTCCCGGCGTCGGCCGCGAGCGCGCGGGCCCGGGACATCGCCTCGTCGAGGTCCGCTCCCCCGACCTCGACCATGAGCCAGCCCCCGCCGGTCGGCAGCGGCGGGACGGCGCTCGCACCCTTGACGCGGCGCACCACGTCGACGAGCCGGGCGTCCATCCCCTCGATCGCGAGCGGGGCGTGCGCGAGCAGCGCCGGCACCGCGTCGGCCGCCGTCGGCATGTCGGGGTAGCCGAGCACGACGAGCACCGGCGCGGCGGCGATCGGGACCAGGTTCACGGTCGCACCGAGCAGCGTCACGAGCGTGCCCTCGGTGCCGACGAGCGCCTTGGCGAGGTCCGCGCCGTTCTCGGGCAGCAGGTGCTCGAGCGAGTACCCGGAGACCTGCCGGCCGAAGCGGCCCAGCTCGGTGCGGATCGTCTCGAGGTTCGCGCGCACCAGGGCGTCGAGGCCGGGCACGGGGTCCAGCCCTCGGGCGGCCTCGAACCGCCGGCCCGCGCCGTCGACCACGTCGAGGGCGAGCACGTTGTCCGCGGTCCGGCCGTACGCCACGGCGCGCGGGCCGCACGCGTTGTTGCCGATCATGCCGCCGAGCGTCGCGCGGGCCTGCGTCGACGGGTCGGGGCCGAAGCGCAGCCCGTGCGGGGCGGCCTGGCGCTGGAGCTCGGACATCACGACGCCGGGCTCGACGCGTGCGGTGCGCGCCTCGGGGTCGATCGCGAGCACGCGGTTGACGTGCCGGGAGAAGTCGAGCACGACGCCGGTTCCGACGGCGTTGCCCGCGACCGACGTGCCGCCGCCGCGCGACGTCAGCGGGACGCCGGCCGCACGCGTGACCTCGAGCGCGGCCAGCACGTCGTCGGTGTCCCGCGGGAACACGACGACCTGCGGGACGACGCGGTAGTTCGACGCGTCCGTGGAGTACTCGGCGCGGCGCCGGGACGAGTCGTCCACGGAGCCCCGGACCGCGGAGCGCAGCGCGGCGACGACGTCGGGGGTGGGCTGCGCGGCCGCGTCCGGGCGCTGCGCGGGATCCGTCACGGTCGACACCGCTGCAGTCTCCCACCCACAGCCCGGCGCCTGCGCACGGTGACCAGGTTCACCCTGGTGGCCGTGCACGCGGACCCGCGCCCTGCCGATATCTCTTGCATGACAGGCACAGCACGGCAGTCGCGCTCGCGGGATCGTCGTAGCTTCGTGCCGTCCCCCCGCGGCACTGCGGGACGCGCGGCCCCCGACGTGCGTCCCGCAGTGCGCGGGCTGGATCCCGCCGAGGCCATGTGGCTCGCGGAGTCCCGCGAGCTCCTGCGCGGCCCGGACCTGGACCTCACCGACGTCGACCGGCTCGGCGTCCTGCTCGACGAGCTCATGGGCGCCTGGCACGCCGTCGAGCCCGCCGTGCGCTGGGACCCGCTGCCCACGATCACCGCGCTCGGCCTGCTCGCCGGCGACGCGATCGTCGCGCGCGTGCCCGGCCTGACGTGGGTGCGCGTCGAGGGATCCCCGAGCATCGCGCTGGCGCACCCGCGCACCACGACGCTCGAGCTGCCCCTGGACGCCGTCGCCGCGCTCTGGGCGGCCGGCGCCCCCGAGCAGCTCCCCACCTTCGTGCGCGAGGTCACCGACCGCACGCTCGCCCGCATCACCCAGGTCGACGAGCCCCCGCGGCTCACGGGTGCGCTGCGGCTCCTCGCGCGCCTGCGCTGACCCCACGCACCGACCGCCCCGCGCCGACAGCGTGCGCGCGCTCACACGCACGCCGCCGGCCCGGGACGGACCGCGCGCCGGTCAGTCCAGCGCGGCGTCGAGCGTGATCTCGGTGCCCGTGAGGGCCTTGCTCACCGGGCACGTGGCCTTCGCGGCGTCGGCGGCCTTCGCGAAGCCGTCGGCGTCGATGTTCTCGACCTCGCCGCGGACCGTCAGCGCGATCCCGCTGATCCGGAACCCGCCCGCCGGGTCCGGGCTGAGCGTCACGTCGGCCGTGACCTCGAGCGCGACGGGCGTCGCCCCCGCCTCGCCGAGCAGCGCGGACAGCTGCATCGCGTAGCAGGACGAGTGCGCGGCCGCGATGAGCTCCTCGGGGCTCGTGACCCCGCCCGCGTCGTCGGCGGCGCGGCGCGGGAACGAGACGTCGTACGTGCCGACCTTCGAGCTCGTCAGCTCGACCTGGCCGCCCCCGTCCTGCAGAGTCCCGTTCCAGGCGGTGCGTGCGGTACGGACTGGCATGGCGCTCCTTCGTCGTGGCGTGCGCGACGCCGGGCGACGCCGCCCGTCCACCGTAGGGTCGCGGCGCGCAGGCCGACACCCCAGGTGCCGTGCACGGGACGTCGAGCGGCACCGCACCCCCGCGCGACCGGTGCCGTTCGCCGCGCGCTCACACCGTCCGGTGCAGGTGCCGCTCGACCACGGCGGGCGGGGCCCCGGCCTCCTGCAGCGCCCGCGCCGCGCGCGCGTGCAGGTCGCGGCGCTCGGCCGCGTCGAGCCCGTCGTACAGCGCGGTGCGCACGAGGTCGTGCCGGAACGCGAGCCGGTCGCCGCGCGCGTGCACGACGCCGGCGGCGAGCGCGTGCCGGAGGGTCCGCCAGCAGTGCGCGACGGGCAGGTCGGCGAGCTCGGCGAGGTCCCCGACGACGAACGACGAGCCGAGCACCGAGGCCCGGGCGAGCAGCGCGGTGACGTCCGCGCCCAGGTAGTCGAGGCGGGCGACGACGAGGGCGTCGAGCGGCCCGACCCAGCCGTCGTGCGCGACGTCGACACCCCCCGGCGGCGTGGGCACGAGCGCGTCGGCGTCCAGGAGGGCGCGGACGAGGTCGGCGACGAACCGCGGGTTGCCGCCGGTGGTGGCGAGCGCGCCCCGCAGCGCCGGGCCGGCGGGTGCGCCGATCCGGGACTCGGCGAGCTCGACGACCGCGGCGGGTGCGAGCGGGCGCAGCTCGACGTACCGGGCGCCGGCGCGCGTCCAGGCGGCGACGACGGTCGCGAGCTCGGCGCCGCGCGGCACGGGGCGCATCGTCGCGAGCAGCAGGGCGCGCTCGACGGCCCCCTCGCGCGCGAGGCGGTAGAGCACCGCGAGCGACGCCTCGTCGGCGAGGTGCAGGTCGTCGAGGACGAGCAGCCAGGGGCCGGAGTCGCCGCGGCGGCGGACGAGCGCCGTGAACAGCTCCTCGGTGCGGGCGACGACGGCCGGTGCCGCGGGGGCGTCCCGGGCGCCGTCGAGCAGCGCGGCGAGCTCCTCCTCGACGGGCGAGGGCCCACGGACGGGCACCGGGCCGAGCGCGTCGTCGGCCCCGTGCACCGGCCGCGTGGGCAGCAGGGCCTCGGCGAGCAGCGCGAACGGGCGGCGCGGGACCGCGGACGCCGACGCGCCGCGGACCTCGAGGCCGAGCAGGTGCGCGGTGGTCCGGACGGCGTGCGCGATCGACGACTTGCCGACGCCGGCCTCGCCCTCGAGCAGCATGATCGAGCCGCTCCCGGCGGACACCGACGACAGCACGTCGTCCAGGTCGTCGAGCTCGGGCCCGCGCCCGACGAGCGGCCGATCGCGACCGGGCTCGCCGTGAGCACTCATGGGGCCGATGGTAGGTCCTGCGCACGCTCACGGCCGCGCGGCGCGAGCACGGTCGTCGCGCTGGTCAGCGGTCCAGGAGCGGGGCGAGGCGCGGTGCAGCGCCGCACGCCCGCACGCGAGCCGGTCTCAGCCGACGTACTCCCAGTGCCACGCCTCGGGCTTGCTGCCGGTCGCACGGGCCCACTCGGGGAGCGTCCAGCCGTACTCGTCGGCGTTCGCGACGAGCCAGCGGTGCTGCCGCGTGCCGAACGTCTGGATGCCGCCGCCGAGGTCGACGGCCGTGCCGAGACCGTGGTTCGAGGTCCCGGGCGCCGCGCACAGGCTGCCCTTGGTGCGGGTGCACGCGTACTGCCCGGCGAGCGAGCGGTAGGAGTCGGAGATCGTGATGTGCACGCCGAACGCGTCGACGTACGCGGCGTCGAGCAGCTCGAGCTGCTCGGCTGCGTCGCAGCGCAGCTCGTGCGACGTGTCGAAGTCGAGCTCGCACAGCGCCGACTCGGGCACCTGGCCGTTGCCGTACTTCTCGAGCGAGGTGCGCCACGCGGCGCGCGTCGCGGCCTGCTCGGCGGCGACCCGCTCGGCCTCGGCGGCGGCGCGCTCCGACTCGGCGGCGGCGGCGGCCTGGACGCCCGCGGCGACCTCGGCGGCGGCGGAGTTGGCCTCGGCGACGAGCTCGACCTGGGCGGACGCCTGGGCGACCTTCTCCACGGCCTCACGCAGGCGGGCCGTCGTGGCGTCCTCGGGACCCTTCGGCACGTCGACGCCCGCGACCCGGGCGGGGACCTCGGTGGTGACGATGGACTTCTCGGCGTCGGCCTTCGCGGACGGGGTGGCCGACGGGCTCGGCGTCGCGGCGGGCGCGTCGGACGGCAGCGGCTCGGGGGCCGGCTCGTCCGCACCCTCGGTGGGCGACGGCGCGGACGCGGCGAGCGGGGCGGCGGGGCC
>NZ_JBFTER010000109.1:0-17237 GCF_047229345.1 Cellulomonas jepli
GCTGGGGCCCGAGGGACGGGCGTGGCTCGCGCGCGCCCGCGCCGAGCACGCGCGGCTGGTCGGCGCCGACGACCCCGAGCTCTGGCGGGCCGCGCGCGACGCCTACGCCTACGGGTACCGCTACGAGGTGGCCCGCTGCGAGTGGCGCTGGGCCGCGGCGCTGCTCGACGCGGGCGACCGTGCGGCGGCGACCGAGCACGCGCGGGTCGCCCACGAGGAGGCGGAGACGATCGGCGCCCGACCGCTCGCCGGCGCCGTGCGCGACCTCGCGCGCCGCGGCCGGCTCGACCTGCCCGGGGTGCGCCCGGCGGGGGTCGACGTGCTGACCGCGCGCGAGGCCGAGGTGCTGCGGCTCGTGGCGCGCGGGCTGTCCAACCGGCAGATCGGCGAGGAGCTGTTCATCAGCGCCAAGACCGTGAGCGTGCACGTGTCGAACCTGCTCGCGAAGCTCGGCGCGTCGGGGCGGACCGAGGCCGCGACCCTGGCGCACCGGCGGGGGCTGCTCGACGGGTCGTGAGGCGGGTCGTGAGGCGGGTCGTGAGGCGGGTCGTGAGGCGGGTCGTGAGGCGGGGCGTCGGGCGGGGCGTGAGGCAGTTCACCCCCCGTTCACGGACGCCCCGGGTTACCGTGGAGATCGGCCCACTTTCCCCGTGCACCGCAGCGCGCCTCCTCGAGAAGAGCCCCCCATCACGCGTCCCGTCGTCCTCGTCCACGGTGTCCGCACGTCGTCCGCGATCTGGACGCACCAGGTCAGCGCGCTGACCCGCAACGGCCACCGCACGATCGCCGTCGACCTGCCCGGCCACGGCCGGCGCGCGCACGAGCGGTTCACGCTGTCGGGCGCGCTCACGACGATCGACGACGCCGTCGCGTCGTGCGACGTCCCGCCGCTGCTCGTGGGCCTCTCGCTCGGCGGGTACATGTCGCTCGCGTACGCGGCCCGCCACCCGCACAAGCTCGCCGGCGTGCTGCTCGCGGGGTGCTCGACCGAGCTGCGCGGCAAGCCGCTCGGCGCCTACCGCCGGCTCGCGCACCACGTGACCGGAGCGCTGCGGATCGGCGGCGGCACGTGGCACGTCGTGACCGACATGCTCGCGGCGGTGCGCGGGTACTCGCCACTCTCGGACCTGCGACGCGTGCACGTGCCCGTCTGGCTCGTGAACGGGCGCCGCGACCCGCTGCGCCTCGACGAGCGCCGCTACGTCAGCGCCCGCCCCGGCACCCGGCTCACCGTCGTGCCGCGCGCCGGGCACGACGTCAACAGCCACGCCCCTGCGGCGTTCAACCGGGTGCTGCTCGCGGCGATGCACGAGCTGCGGCTGCCCGAGCCGGCCGTCGTCGCACGCCTCGCGTCGGTCGCCTGACCCGCCACCGCCTGCCGCCGCCGTGCGGTCCGCACCACCTCGCCCGCCCGGTCGTCCCGCGCACCTCGGAGCCGCACGGCGTCGGACGTCAGGCCTCCGCCTCCCGGCGGACGACGCGCACGAGATCCTCGACCGAGAACCCCAGCTCGCGCGTCCGCCGCACGTACTCGCGCGCCGCGAGGGACGCCTCGCGCTCGCGGTCCGCGCCGCGCACCGCCACGAACGTGCCGAGCCGACCGCGCGTCTCGACGACCCCGGCCTGCTCGAGCTCGCGGTAGGCGCGTGCGACGGTGTTCACGGCGAGGCCCAGGTCGTCGGCGAGCCGGCGCACGGTCGGCAGCCGGTGACCGGGTGGCAGCTCACCGCTGACGGCCTGCGCCTCGAGCTGGCTGCGCACCTGCTCGTAGGGCGGCACGTGCGACGCAGGGTCGACGACGAGCATCAGTGCGCCCCGGCGGCACCGGGCCGCACGGCGAGGACCGACGGCACGGGCGGCTGCGGCCACAGGCGTCGGCGCACGTGCCCGCGCGGGTCGAGCAGCACGCTCACGCCGGCCGTGACCGCCAGCCCCACGAGCAGGACGAGCGAGAGCCCGTCCTGGACGCTGCCGACCTGCTCCGCGCGCGAGGCGATCACGAGCAGGAGGTACGCGGCCGCGGTGAGCGGCACGGTGACGAGGTCGCGCGCGGTCCGGGCGCGCAGCACGTCGTCCCACGCGAGCGCGAGCGGGGTCGACGCGGTCTGGCGGGCCCGCACGAGGCGCCCCAGCAGCAGCTCGGTCGCGACGACGGCCGCGACGGGGACGCCGACGCCGAGCGCGACGAGTGGGCCCGGCAGGCCGGGACCCTCGCGCAGCGCCGCCGCGGCGGTGACGGCGACCGAGACGCCGGCGAGCGCCCACGCGCCGCGCCGCTCGTGCGGTGCGACGTAGTCCTCGACGACCGGGACGCTCGCCCGCGCGACCCGGGGGCCGCGGTCGTCGACCGCGCGCGTCGTCTCGCGCCAGGCGAGCAGGCCCAGGCCCGCGGCGGTGCCGGCGAAGAACCCGAGGAGCACCGCGTACCCGCGCAGGTCGCCGCCCGCAGAGCCGAGCAGCGCGGCGCCGTCGTCCCCCGGCAGCAGCAGGAGCGGCAGCAGCCCGCCGAGCAGCGCGCCGGTCCCGGCCCACCGCTCGCGACGGCGGACGCGCGCGACGACGACGGGCTCGGTCACGTCGTCGAGCGGCAGGTCGACCTGGAGCGCGGTGCGGCGGACGGCCGCCCGGGTGAACCGGGGGACGAGGCTGTGCACCAGGAGGGCGAGCGCGCACACCGAGGTGAGCGTCGCGAGCACGAGCGTGGACTGCATGGGCCGACCCTTCGCCGCGCGAGGCGGCCGGACGGCGCCACTTCGCATCTGTACCGCGTTTGTCTCACTCTAGCGGTACAAACCTGCGACAGACAAGGTCAGGAGGTCGACCCGTCCGCGTGCCGCTCGACCTTGGTGTCCGGACCGGGGAACACCAGCGTGCGCTCCCCCGTGTCCGACCACTCGACGACGAACGGCGGCTGCCCGTCCGGGTGGCGCAGCTCGACGACCACGCCCTCGCGCACGTGGCCGCCGACGACCGTCGGCCGGCTCACGATCAGGTCCCCTACGGCCGCTCTCATGGCACGTCTCCTCTCACGAGCGGGTGCCCTCCCATCATGCGCGCGCGGCGTCGACCGCGGAACCTCGCCGGGCGCCTGGCGGGCTTCCCCTGCGGGACGACGTGGGGCCGAACCGGCGGCGCGGTCGCGCCCGCTCAGGGCCGCACCCGCGCGCGGCCTCCGCCACGCGGCGCGACCGTGCAGGTCGGGCCCCCACCGCGTGCACGTGCGGGCGGCCGGGAACCGGTGCGCCCGTGGGCGCCCGCGTCTACGGTGAGGCGCATGGCGCCGTCGAAGACACCCGCGGTCGAGCTCGAGGTCGAGGGCCGGACGGTGCGGGTCACCAGCCCGGACCGGCTCGTCTTCCCCGAGCGGGGGCTGACCAAGCTCGACGTCGTGCAGTACTTCGTGGCCGTCGGCGGCGGGATCCTCGGCGCGCTGCGCGAGCGCCCGACGACGCTCGAGCGGTGGCCCAAGGGCGTGTTCGAGGGGGCGCGGCTCTCGACGCGCACCGACTCGACCGGCGACGCCTTCTTCCAGAAGCGCGTCCCGCAGGGTGCACCCGACTACGTCGAGACGTGCACCATCGCGTTCCCGAGCGGCCGCACGGCCGACGAGGTCTGCCCGACCGAGCTCGCGGTGGTGGCCTGGGCCGCCAACATGGGAACCCTGACGTTCCACCCGTGGCCGGTCCTGCGCGCCGACGTCGACGCCCCCGACCAGCTCCGCATCGACCTCGACCCGCAGCCGGGCACCGACTACGCGGACGCCGCGCGCGTGGTCCCCGAGCTCCGGGCGATCCTCGAGGAGCACGGCCTGCAGGGGTTCCCGAAGACGTCGGGCGGGCGCGGCCTGCACGTGTTCGTGCCGATCCAGGCGCACTGGACCTTCACGCAGGCGCGGCGCGCGACGATCGCCGTCGGCCGCGAGCTCGAGCGGCGGCTCCCCGAGCAGGTCACCACGAAGTGGTGGAAGGAGGAGCGCGGGTCCAAGATCTTCGTCGACTACAACCAGATGGCCCGCGACCGCACGATCGCCTCGGCGTACTCGATCCGCGCGAACCCGCGCGCGACGGTGTCCGCGCCGCTGCGCTGGGACGAGGTCCCCGAGGTGCACCCCGACGACTTCGACGTGCTGTCGATGCCCGGGCGGTTCGCGGAGGTCGGCGACCTGTTCGCGCCCCTCGGCCCGGACCGCAGCGGGCTGCCCGACGACGGGTGCTCGATCCGTCCGCTGCTCGACCTGGCGGACAAGGACGAGCGCGACCATGGGCTCGGCGACCTGCCCTACCCGCCCGAGTACCCCAAGATGCCCGGGGAGCCCAAGCGCGTGCAGCCGAGCCGTGACCGGGACCGCCCCGCGGCCGCCGCGGAGCCGGACGCGCCCGCCGCGGACTGACCCGGGCACCCGGGCACGGCCCGGCCTGGCCTGGTCGGTCCTCCGCCGCGCCCCGCACCGGGTCGGGCCGGCACGGCGCGACGCCCCGGCGGATCGGTCCTCGACGGTGCGCGGCCTCGACGGGTCAGGCCTCGGACGCCGGGGGCCGCGTGATCCGCACGACGCCCGCGTCGAGGTCGACGTCGAACGGGGGCGCCTCCGACGGACGCTGCGCGATCGCGGTCCGCTGGCGCTCGCGCTCCTGGGTGAGGTGGGTCCGGCTCGGCTGGAACACGTCGACGAGCTCGCCGAGCATCCCGGCGCCGACGCCGTCGCTCACCGAGCCGCGCGCTCCGCGCAGACCGCGGGCGCTCAGGCGCTCGAGCAGCACGGCGACGACCGCGACCAGCACGACGACCGCCACGAGAACGCCCCACCCGCTGCCCATCACCCGAGCGTACGGCGGTGTGCATGACGCGGTACGGCCGGGCGCGGGCGCCGACGCCCGCGACGGCACGACACTCGTTAGCGTCGGGGCATGTTCCTGCTCGACGACGGCGCGCCCGTGCTCAGCCCGAGCGACCTGGCCGTCTCCGCGACGTGCGAGCTCGCGGTCCTGCGACGCCTCGACGTGCAGCTGGGCCGGGCGGAGGCGGTCGCGAGCCGGCCCGCCGCCCTCGACGTGCGCACGTCGCAGCTGGGTGACGCGCACGAGCAGCAGGTGCTGGCGCGGTACCGCGAGCAGCACGGGGCGTTCGACCCCGCGACCGGCCGCGGTGTCGCGGTCGTCGAGCGACCGGCGTTCGTGTGGTCGCGCGACCGGCGGGTGCTCGAGGACAAGCACGCCGAGACGCTGGCCCTGCTGCACGGCGGCGCGGACGTCGTGCACCAGGCCGGGCTGTTCGACGGCGGGCTGAGCGGCTGGGCGGACTTCGTGGTCCGCGAGGACCGGGACAGGTCGGGGCGCGCCGGGTCCACGACCGGGGCCGTCGAGCCGCGTGCCGTCGCGTCCGGTGCCGACGCGCCCCGTCACGGTCCCGGGTCCACCACCCGGTACACGGTGGTGGACGCCAAGCTCGCACGGCACGCGCGCACGACGGCGCTGCTGCAGCTCGCCGCGTACGGCGACCTGCTGGCAGGTGCAGGGGTGCCGGTGTCGCCGCACGTGCACCTCGTGCTCGGCGACCGCACGGTCACCAGCCACCGGCTCGACGAGCTCGCGCCCGTGTACCGCGAGCGCCGCGCCCGCCTCGAGCGGCTCGTCGCCGCGCACCTCGCGCAGCCTGGGCCTGCGGTGTGGGGCGCACCCGGTGTGCGCGCGTGCGGGCGCTGCGACGTGTGCGCGGCCGAGGTCGAGCGGACGCGGGACGTGCTCCTCGTCGCGGGCCTGCGCACCACGCAGCGCACGCGGCTGCACGACGTCGGGGTGCGCACGGTCGACGAGCTCGCCGCCGGCACCGGCCCGGTGCCCGGCGTCGGGGCGGCGACGCTCGACGCCCTGCGCGCCCAGGCCCGGCTCCAGGTGCGGCAGTCGCCGCCTCCCGGCGAGGACCGCGCGCCCGGCTCGCCGCCCCTGGTCTTCGACCTGTTCGCCCCCGAGGTCGTCGGCCTGCTGCCCGCGCCGGACCCCGGGGACCTGTTCTTCGACTTCGAGGGCGACCCGCTGTGGGTCGACGGCCACTCCGGCGAGTGGGGCCTGGAGTACCTGTTCGGCGTGGTGGAGGCCCCGGCGCGTCCCGGCGACGAGCCCGTCTTCCGCGCGTTCTGGGCGCACGACCGCGCGGCGGAGAAGCAGGCGCTGCTCGACTTCCTCGACCATCTCGCCGAGCGCCGACGCCGCCACCCGCACCTGCACGTCTACCACTACGCGGCGTACGAGAAGTCGGCGCTGCTGCGCCTCGCGGGCCGGCACGGCGTCGGGGAGGAGGTCGTGGACGACCTGCTGCGGGACGGCGTCCTCGTCGACCTCTACGCGACCGTGCGCGCGAGCCTGCGCACGGGCGCCCGGTCGTACTCGATCAAGAAGCTCGAGCCGCTGTACCGCGACGCCGTGCGCGACGAGGCGGGCGTGACGACCGCGGGCGACTCGATCGCCGAGTACGCCGCGGCGTGCACGCTCCGGGCCGTCGGGGCGCTCGACGAGGCGCAGCGCCGCCTCGACCAGATCGCGGCGTACAACCGCGACGACTGCGTCTCGACGCTCGGCCTGCGCGACTGGCTGCTCGCCCGGGCGGCGGAGCACGGCGTGCACCCCCGCCCACCGCTCGACGCCGAGCCGCTCGACGGGGTCGACGACGAGGCCCCCGAGCGCGACCCGCTCGTCACGACCCTGCTCGCGTACGCCGACGCCCCCGCCGGCGCGCAGCCACCCGTCGACGCCGAGCCGGACCGGTCCGGGAGGACGGGCACCGGGCGGCCCGCCGGGCACCCCCGCACCGCCGACCAGCAGGCCGTCGCGCTCCTCGCGGCGGCTCTCGGGTACCACTGGCGCGAGGACAAGCCGTTCTGGTGGGCGCACTTCGACCGGCTGAGCGCCGCGCCCGACGAGTGGACCGAGCGGCGCAGCACGTTCGTCGCCGACGAGGTCGAGGTCGTCGAGGGCTGGTCGGTCCCGCCCCGGGCCCGCACCGCGCGCCGGGTGCTGCGCCTCGTCGGCCGGCTCGAGCCGGGCAGCGACCTGCGCCGCGGGGCCAAGGCCTTCGCGCTCTACGACCCGCCGCTCCCGTCGGCGGCGAAGCGCAGCGAGGGCGGCCTGCGCGGCTGGACGGAGCGGGTGACCGTGCGGGCCGTCGGGACGGAGGCGACGCTGCCCGCGGGCGTCGACCCGGGGCTCACCGCGCCGGACGCCGTCCCGGACGCGGGCGGCTCACCGGGGCCGGCCACGCTCGGAGCACCCGCCCGCGGCACTGTCCGCGCCGCGGGACCGGCACCCGCCCGCCCCGGCGGCCCGGCAGTCGTCCGTGCCCCCGACCGTGCCCCCGACCGCGACGTCGTGCTCGTCGAGGACGCCCTCCCGACCGGCGCCGCGGAGCACGACGCGCTGCCGATGGCCCTCGGCCCGTGCGCGCCGCCGGGCACGGCGTCGATCACCGCCGCGGTCCGGGCGCTCGCCGAGGACGTCGCGGCCCACCTGCCCGGCGTCCCGCACGGCCCCGCGCTCGACCTCCTCCGGCGCGTGCCCCCGCGGACGCGCAGCGGCTCACCGCTGCCGGGCGTGGGTCGCGCCCCCGACGGCACACCCGGCTACGTCGAGGCGATCTCCGCGGCGCTGCTGGACCTCGACGACTCCTACCTCGCCGTGCAGGGCCCGCCGGGCACCGGCAAGACGTACACCGGCGCCCGGGTGGTCGCGGCGCTCGTCGCCCGCGGGTGGCGCGTGGGCGTCGTCGCGCAGTCGCACGCGGTGGTCGAGAACCTGCTGCGTGCGCTCGTCGGTGCGGGCGTCGACCCCGACCGCATCGGCAAGAAGCCGTCCGAGGCGACGGACCCCGCCGCGCCCTGGCGCCACCTGCGCACCGACGCGCAGTTCGCCGCGCTCCTCGGGGACCCGGGCGACGCCGGGTCAGCGGCTCCGTCCGGCGTCGGTGCGACCACCCCCGGCCCGCGCACGGGACCCGGCGCGGTCGTCGGCGGCACCGCGTGGGACCTCACGCACCCCGGCCGGGTCCCCCGCGGCTCGCTCGACCTGCTCGTCGTCGACGAGGCCGGGCAGCTCTCGCTCGCGGACACCGTCGCGTGCTCGGTCGCGGCGCGGCGGCTGCTGCTGCTCGGCGACCCGCAGCAGCTCCCGCAGGTCAGCCAGGGCGTGCACCCCGAGCCCGTCGACCGCTCGGCGCTCGGCTGGCTGACCGACGGGCACGACACGCTCCCGCCGCACCTCGGGTACTTCCTCGCGGAGACCTGGCGCCTGCACCCGGCGCTGTGCGCGGCGGTGTCCCGGCTGTCGTACGAGGGCCGGCTCACGAGCGTCCCGGCCGCCGGCGAGCGCTCGCTCGACGGCGTCGGGCCGGGCGTGCACCGCGTCGTCGTCGAGCACGAGGGCAACGCCGTGGCGTCGGTCGAGGAGGCCGCCGCCGTCGTCGCGCTCGTCCGTGACCTCGTCGGGCGCCGGTGGCGCGACCCGTCCGCGCACGCGCCGGGCGCCGCGGTGGACCGCCCGCTCGAGGACCGGGACGTCGTGGTCGTCGCGCCGTTCAACGCGCAGGTGTGGACGGTCCGGCGTGCGCTCGACGCCGCGGGGCTCACCGGCACGCGCGTCGGCACCGTCGACCGGTTCCAGGGCCAGGAGGCACCGGTCGCGGTGCTGACGACCGCCGCGTCGTCGGCGGAGGACGTCCCGCGCGGCATCGAGTTCCTGCTGGACCGGAACCGGGTCAACGTGGCCGTGTCCCGCGCGCAGTGGTGCGCGTACGTCGTGCGCTCGGACGGGCTCACCGACCACCTCCCGGCCACCCCGGAGGCGCTCGCGCAGCTCGGGGCGTTCGTCGGGCTCTGCGAACCGGTCCCGAACCCTGCCGGGGCGCACCGCCGCGGCGCCAGCGTGGCGACGTGAACCGTCGCCCGCTGCCCCGGGCCTGGGTCGGCCCCGCGGCGATCCTGACCGTGGGCGCGCGTTCCGGGGCGGCAGCCTCACGGCGGTCATGGGCGGCACCGAGGTCCGCAGCGGCGTGCTGCTCAGCAAGGGCTGAGCCGGGATGCCCCCGACCGGCACCCGGCACGACGTGCGCCTCGACGTCGGCCGGACCCTCGACGTCCACGACACCGGCCCCGTGGCCGGCGCGGGTGCGGGCGGCCGACCCGGACGCGACCGCCGAGGGCGCACCCGGCGTCAGGACACCCGCACCGCGTCTCCCTGACGCTGCCGCACCCGGTACTCCTGCGGGCTCACGCCGTGCGCACGCCGGAACGCGGCGCTGAGCGCGAACGCGCCGCCGTACCCCACCTGGCGGGCGACCGCCGCGAGGGTCGCGTCGGTGCTGCGCAGCGCGTCGGCCGCGAGCGCCATGCGCCAGCCCGCGAGGTAGGTCATGGGCGGCTCGCCGACGAGCTCGGTGAACCGGCGGGCGAACGCCGCGCGGGAGACCCCGACCTCGGCGGCGAGGCCGGCGACGGTCCACGGCTCGTCGGGCCGGTCGTGCACGAGCCGCAGCGCCCGGCCCACGACCGGGTCGCCGTGCGCGCGGAACCACGCGGGGGCGTCGGCCCCGGGGCGCGCGCACCACGCCCGCACGGCGGCGACGAGCACGAGGTCGAGGAGCCGGTCCAGCACGACGGCCTGACCCGGTGCGTCGCGCCCGATCTCGGCCGCGAGCGCGTCGACGACAGCCGTCGCGCCCTCGCCGCGCCGCACGACGACGAGCGGGGGCAGGGCCCGCAGGAGGCGCGCACCGACGACGCTGTGCTCGGGGTAGGTGCCGATGAGCATGAGGTCGGGGCCGTCGAGGTCGTTGCCCCACGTGCGCACGCCGAGCTGCATCGAGAGCACGAGGCTGCGGCCGTCGAGCGTCGTGCAGCTCTGGTCCGGGTGGACGAGGACGCTCGGGGGAGTCCCGGGCTGGTCCGCGAGAGTGTACGGGTCCGGGCCGCGCAGGATCGCGACGTCGCCGGGGCCGAGCGCCTCGGGTGCTCCGGAGGCGGGCAGGACCCACGCGGAGCCGCGCAGGAGCGCGACGACGGTGATCGGCGCGCGGTCGTGCACGCGGATCGACCACGGCGGGGCCATGACGCCGCGGAGCAGGAACGCGCCGAGCGCTCGCGGCGAGTCGAGCAGGCCGGAGATCGGGTCCATGCGCCCACACTAGACGCTGGGACATGCTCCTGCGCTTCTGGACCATTCACCGTCTCACGCGGAGGCGGTTGGCTCGTCGCATGACCACCACGCAGAGCTCCCCGTCCCCCGTCCCGACGACCTCCACGACCGGTGACCCCGGCCGCACCACGCTGCCCGCCCCGGGCACCGTCCTCGTCCTCGGCGGCACCGGCAAGACCGGCCGCCGCATCACCGCCCGGCTGCGCGACCGGGGCGTCGCCGTGCGCGTCGGCTCGCGCTCGGCGACCCCGGCGTTCGACTGGGAGGACGCCACCACCTGGGACGCCGCGCTCGCCGGCGTCGACGCCGTGTACGTGTGCTTCGTGCCCGACCTCGCGGTCCCCGGCGCCGGCGACGTCATCGGTGCGTTCGTCGCGCGGGCCGAGGCCGCCGGCGTCTCCCGGCTCGTGCTGCTCTCGGGCCGCGGCGAGGAGGGCGCCGAGGAGTGCGAGCGCCTCGTGCTCGGGAGCCGCATCCCCGCGACGGTCGTCCGGGCGGCGTGGTTCGACCAGAACTTCAGCGAGTACTACCTCGTCGACGGGGTGCTCGCGGGCGAGGTCGTCCTGCCGGCGGGCGACGTGACGGAGCCGTTCGTCGACGTCGACGACATCGCGGACGTGGCCGTCGCGGCGCTGACCGAGGACGGCCACGCAGGCGAGCTGTACGAGGTCACGGGCCCGCGCCTGCTCACGTTCGCGCAGGCGGTCGCGGAGATCGGCGCGGCCACCGGGCGCGAGATCGGGTACGTCGAGGTGACCGTCGCGGACTACGCGGCAGCCATGACGTCGATGGGTGCGCCCGAGGGCGACGTGTGGCTGCTGACGTACCTCTTCACGACCGTGCTCGACGGGCGCAACAGCAGCGTCGCCGACGGCGTCGAGCGAGCGCTCGGCCGCCCGCCGCGCGACTTCGCCGAGTACGTGCGCGACGCCGCGGCGGCAGGAGCGTGGGACGGCGCCCCGGGCGCCTGACGGGGGCGCGGCGAGCGGCGCGGGTGCCGGCGGCTGCCGGCACCCGCGTCGTCAGCGGCGGAAGTACCCCGAGACGTCGGCCACGAGGTGGAGCGAGCTCGACTGCGAGTAGAACGACACGCGGCCCCCCGTGCCGGGGCGCACGATCACCAGGTTCGGCTCGTCGCGCCCGGCGACGAGGTTGAGGTTCGACACCTGCGGCAGCGTCGCGGGCGTCGTCGTCGGGAAGACACGGACGTGCGTGCCCCCCTGCGGCGCGACGCCCGTCACGTTGAGGACCACCGAGGTCGCGTCGTCCGGCACGCCGCGCCAGCCGGTGACGGTCAGGGTGGCGGGCACCCCGGGCTGGAGCGGCCCGCCGGAGATCCCCAACCCGGTGCGGGTGTCGGCGAGGCGCTTCGGGGCGAGCGGGACGAACCCGTGGTCCCCCGTCGGCGCGTAGTACCCCGCGAGGTCGGCGACGAGGTGCAGGTCCGCCGAGTGCGTGTAGAGGCGGACCCGCCCGCCGTCACCGACGCGGACGGTCACGAGGTTCGCCTGGTCGCGCCCCGGGTGGAGGTTCAGGTTCGAGATGTCCGGCGGCTCCGGGCTCTCCGACGCCGCCGGCGCGGGGTACACCCGCACGTGCGTCATCGCGTCCACCATCGTCGCGGTGACGTTGAGCACCACCGCGGTCGCGTCGACGGGGACGCCGTTGCGCCCGGTGACCACGAGGTCCACCCACCGACCGGCGCGCACGGGGGCCGCCGGGACGCCCCCCGACCCGTCACGCGTGTCCAGGGCCCGCACGGGCGACATCGGGACGAACGCCGTCGCGGCGCCCGGCGCGTAGTACCCCGCGAGGTCGGCGACGAGGTGCGTCGAGGGGCCCTCGACCAGGAGGTCGACGCTGCCCGCCGCACCCAGTGCGACCGTGGCGAGGTTCGGCTGGTCCACGCCCTGGACGATGTTGAGGTTCGACACCTGCGGCGGGACGCCGGCTCCGACCGGCGTCGGGTACACCCGCACGTTGCCGGTACCGGTGGCCATCGTCGAGGTGACGTTCAGGACGACCGCCGTCGCGTCGGGCGGCACCAGGTGACCGAGCGGCAGCGAGACGGGCCTGCCGGGCTCGAGCGCGCCGGCGGCGACGCCGGTGCCGAACCGCGTGTCGAGCACGCGCAGCGGGTCCACCGGCGTGAAGCGGTCCCCGCCCGCGGCGACGGTGAACCAGGAGCGGAACGTGCCGGGCTGGACGACGCCGGCCGTGCTGGTGAGCCCCGAGACGAGGAGCTCGTAGTGCCGGCCACGCACGAGGTCGGCGGTCGGGGTGAGCGAGACGGCGTTCGTCCGCGTGTCGTAGCTGCGCGTCGCACCCATGGCGGTCCCCGTGGTCCCGTCGACGAGCCGGACGGTCTGCTCCGTCACGGAGGACGGCGCGACCTCCGGGAACGTGTGCACGGTGACGGTCGGGCGGACCACGACGCCGGCCGCGTGCGGCTCTGGGGCCACGTCGTTGACCCAGTCGACCCGGCCCGTGGTCCAGTCGAGGCGCGTCTGCCGCAGCGCCAGGACGCCCGCTCCCGCGAGGACGCCGTCGAGCAGCCCGTCGCCGTCGAGGTGGGCGAGCGCGAGCCCGTGCGCGGACAGCGTCTCCCGGTACGGCACGGAGGAGGACGTCGGCGTGCTGAGCGTGCCCGACGCGCTCTGGTACATCACGACGACCGCGCCGGACCGTGGTCTGGAACCGACCACGTCGAGCAGCCCGTCGCCGTCGACGTCGCCGAGGGCGAGGACGCTGGGAGCCGCGAAGTTGTCGTAGACGAGTCGCTCCCCGAAGCCGCCGCCGGGCAGCGCGGGGTCGATGGACAGGCCCACGCCCGAGGCGGAGCGCACGACGTCGGGCAGGCCGTCCGCGGTCAGGTCGCCGATTTCGACGCGACCTGCGGACGGCCCGTCGAGCGTGGCGCCGGGCCCGAACGAGCCGTCGGCGAGCTGCGGGTGCGCGGCAGCGCCGCACACCACGTCGGGGCGACCGTCCTGCGTGAGGTCACCCACGGCGACGCTCGCGCAGAGCGTCCCGAGCGACGCCCCGGCCGTGAACGCGCCGGACCCGTCGTTGCGGAACACCTGCGTGGCGCCGTCCGCGCCGGCCCCGGCGTCGACGACGAGGTCGACGTCGCCGTCGCCGTCCAGGTCGGCAGCCTCGATCTCGCGCGCTCCCCCGGCGACGGGCGTGAGCCCTGCGGCGACGAGGGTCCCGGCGTCCTGGCGCAGGACCTGGATGCCGCTCGTCGTGGTCACGGCGACGTCGGTGAGCCCGTCGCCCTCGACGTCGAGGACGGCGACCTGCGCGCCGCTCAGCGTGCCGCCCACGGCGACCCGCACGGCCGGGGCCAGGGTGGCATCCCCCCGCCCCGGGTAGAGCAGCACGGAGCTCTCGCCCGGGACAGCGAGGACCGAGTCGACGAGCCCGTCGCCGGTCAGCTCGGCGGCAGCGACGGCGCCGCCCTCCGGCCCCTGCTGGGCGGACGGCAGGAAGACCGGCCGGGGGGTCGCCGAGACCGTCAGCCGGTAGGTCCCCTCCGGGCTCGAGCCGTTGGCGTTCCGGACGGCGATGGAGAGGGACCACGCGTCCGGCACGGACACGATGCCGCGCTCGCTCGTCCCTGACTCGTCGAGGTCGAGGAGCACCTTCCCCCCGGGAGCCTGGACCTCGAGGACGAGGTCGAGCGCAGGCGACCGGTCCGCGCCGACGTAGTTCTGGACGGCCACCTCGTAGTAGCCGGCGGCCTCGGCGTCGTAGCGGTACCAGTCGACGTCGCCCTCCGGTGCGAGCGTCCCCTGCGCGGCCGCGTGCGACCACGCCCCCACCTCGAGCACCTGAGAGTTCGTGGAGGTGTCACCCGCGTCGTCGGCGTCCCGCGGCGCCCGGTCCAGCGGCACCGCCGGCGCCACCGTGCGCGCCGGGCCGTCGACCGCCGCCGCCGCGTCCAGCACGCCTCGCCCGTAGAACGGGTCGACGCCGCGCGGGCCCGCGTCGCGCGCGGTGCTGACGAGCCGGTCCTCGACGACCGCGGGGGTGGCGCCCGGGGTCCGCGCGAGCACGAGCGCCGCGGTCCCGCTCACGAACGGTGCCGCGAGCGAGGTCCCGTCGGCCTGCGCGTAGCCGCCACCCGCCGCGGGCCCGACGACCTGCACCCCGGGTGCCGCGATCGACACCCAGTCGCCCCAGCTCGAGAAGTCCGTCAGCGCCCCGTCGTCGTCCGTCGCGCCGACGGCGAGCACCCCGGCCACCTGCGGCGCGTACGCCGCCGGGTACTGCGCGACGTCGCTGCCGTCGTTGCCGGCGGCCACGACCACGACGACGCCGCGCGCGACCGCCGCCTGCATCGCGGCGAGCAGCACGGGCGACACGTCCGGGCCCCCGAGCGACAGGTTGAGGACGTCGGCGCCGTGGTCGACGGCCCAGGCGATGCCCTGCGCGACGACCGAGTCGGGGCCGCGGCCCCGGGAGTCGAGCACCTTGACCGGCAGGAGGCGCGCGCCGTACGCGGCCCCGACCGCGCCCTCGCCGTTGTCGCCGTGCGCCATCGCAGCGCCCGCGACGATGGTGCCGTGGCCGTGGTCGTCCGCCGGGTCGCTGTCGCCGTTGACGAGGTCGATGCCCGGCTCGACGGAGCCGGCCAGGTCGGGGTGCGACGCGTCGACGCCGGTGTCGAGCACCGCGATGACCGTCCCCGCGCCCGTGCTCAGGTCCCACGCGCGCGGCAGCCGGGTCAGGTCGAGGTACGGCCACGTGTACTCGACGAGCGGGTCGTCCGTCCACGCCGCGACGGAGCGCACGTGGTCGAGCTGGACCTCGGCGACGAGCGGGTCGGCCTCGAGCCGCGCGAGGACGTCCGCGGGCGCCTCGTCCCCGAGCGGCACCTCGACGAAGCCGGTGCCGGCGACGTCGTCCGCGCCCCGCACGCCGACGGCCCCGAGGGCCGCACGCTCCTGGCTCGGGGTGGCGTCGTCGACGAACCGCACGAGCACGTGGTCGGCCTCGGGGGACGGCTCGGCGCCCGGCGCAGGGTCGAACGACGGGACGTCGCCGCGGTCCGTGGGCCGCTCGCCGCCCGTCGGGTCCCCGACCGCGGTGTGCGCGGCGCCGGCGGGTGCCCCGGCTGCCGGCAGCACCCCCGCAGCCAGCCCGAACCCGATGCACAGAGCAGTGATGCCGGCGACGCGACGACGCACGATTCTCCTGAGCTCGTTCCCCGCAGGACGCGCTCGCGCCCTCCGACAGCCATCGGCGGGAGGCCGCACACAGTGAGCCCCCCGTGCACCGCCGCAGCGCGGGCGCCGGGCCTCCGCCCGGTACGCCCCGCAGGCAGCGGCACGACGATAGGCCCACGGAGGCCGCGCGGGGAGCGACTTCCGCGACCAGCCTCTCCCGTCACCCGTCCGGACGCCGGACCGCGCGTCACGGGGCCCGCAGCACGAACGGCTCAACGGCCCCCGCGGTAGGTGCCCGTGCACGCCGAGCCGTCGTCCGAGCCCACCGGCGCGCCCGCGTCGAGCACCGCCACCGCGCGCGCCCGCGCGAGGTGGGCGTCGCCGATCCCCTCGGGCGCGACGACGCGGCGGCCGTCGAGCACGCACGAGCGCAGCGGCTCGTCGAGCGCGTCCAGCGCCGGCACCGCGTCCGCCGACAGCCCTCGCAGGTAGAGCACGTCGAGCTGCTCGCGGGCCTCCTCCGTGGTGTTGTGCCGCACGATCAGCGCGTCCGGGTTCGCGAGCGCGAGCCCGAGCATCGCGACCGCCACGACCTGGACCGCGGCCCGCGGCAGCCACGTCCCGCGCCAGCGCACGCCCGCGGCCATGACGAGCACGAGGAGCACCGCGAGCACGATCTCGCCGACGAGCACGAGCAGCCGCAGGCGCGTCAGGCCGAAGGTCTCGACGTACAGGTCCATGCGCCGCAGCGCCGACGCGACGACCCCGAGCGACCCGACGCACAGGAACGCGAGCGCGACCCGCGAGACGAGCCGGTCCTGTGCGGTCTCGCGCGGCGCCCGCCGGGCGGCGACACCCACGACGACGAGGGTCAGCGCCGTCACGGCCACGAGCTGCGCGAAGCCCTGGCGCGCGTACTCGGCGTAGGTCAGACCCAGCGTCTCGAGCACGTGCCGGTGCCCGTCGACGAGCGCACCGACCTGGACCAGCACGAACGCGAGCACGAGGGTGCCGAGGGCCACGACCGGCAGCAGCCACTCGCCGCGCCGGGCGGGCCGCCCCTCGGGCAGCCGGTGGTCGGACCACGCGGGCGGCGCGAGCGCGAGGTGCGCGAACGTCGCGGCGACGAGCGCGACGACGGCCCCGACGGCGAGCTGCGCGGGCAGCAGCCCGACCCCGAACCGCGGGAGGTAGCTCGCGAAGACGGTGTCCGCGCTCGCGAACAGCGCGCCGAAGACGACGAGCAGGGCGACGGTGACCGCGATGCTGCGGAGCGCGACGAGCAGCTCGGCGCGGCGCGTGCCGACGAGCGCACCGGCGCCGTGCCGGACCCACGGCAGCGCGCGCAGCAGCCCGGCGGCCCAGCTCAGCACGCTCGACGCGACCGCCGGAGCGCTCCGTGCGGACGTCGCCGCGACGGCACCCGCGACCGCGGCGACCGTCAGGCACAGCGCGACGACCCAGGCCGCGTCGCGCACCGCGACCATGGCCACGAGCGCGACCGCGAGCGCCGCGGTCACGAGCGAGCCCCACGCCCGGCGGCGCACGAGCGCCGGCACCGCCGCCCCCCAGACCGCGAGCCCGACGAGCGCCGCCCCGAGCCCGAGCGGGTGACCGACGAGCAGCACCCCGCCGAGCGCACCGACGCCGGCGCACGCCGCGAGGGTGGGCGCGGGAGCGGGTGCCGCCCGGCCCGCGGCCCAGAAGGCGTCGCGCGCGAGCGTGAACCGGGTCGGCGGCAGCGGGGGCGGCAGGTACGTGGGTGCGGGCCACGTCGTGGGTGGGGCGGCGGTGGCGACCGCGCCGCGCGCCGAGCACGACCGAGCCGCCACCGCCGAACAGGTCGCGCCCGTCCTTGTCGAGGTAGGGGCCCGTGACGTCCGTGGCC
>NZ_JBFTER010000110.1:0-16972 GCF_047229345.1 Cellulomonas jepli
CCTCGTGGCTGCGTCCCCGGACGGTCGTCGCGGGCGCGCTGGTCGTGGCGGCCGGCCTCGCCGGCACGCAGGCGGTGCTCGACGCGCGCGAGCGGGCGGCCTACGCGCGCTTCGCCGACGTCCCGGGCGTGGTGGCGCCGCTCTCCCCGGACCTCGGGGTGCTGTGGCGCCCCGACGACGGGCAGCTCCGGGTGTTGTGGGGCGCGCAGCTGGACGCCGACGGTCGGGGCGTCGGCGTCCGGTTCGACGAGGCCGGCGTGCCGTCGGCGGTCGCGCTCGACCCGCGGACCGGCACGCAGGCGTGGTCGTCCCGGGTCGGCGAGGCGGACCCCGTCGTGGCCGGGTCGCCGTACGCCCCGCGGGTGCCGTGCCACGTGTCCGACGAGCCGCTGCTCGTGTGCCTCGTGGGCTCGGGGTACGTCGCCGCGCCGCCGCCGGAGGACGAGCCGGTCGAGGGGTACGACCCGACCCCGGTGCCGAGCCGCGTCGAGCTCGTGGTGCTCGACGCGTCCGACGGCGAGGTCGTGCGCCGCGCGCCCGAGGAGGTCGGCACCGGGCTCCACGTGCTCGGGGACCTCGTGGTGACGGCTCGCGTCCAGGCCGACGCGAGCATCGAGGTCCGCGCGCACGACGCCCGGTCGGGGGACGAGGCGTGGACGCACACCACCCCGCCCGGGACCGCCACGCCGTCCGACACGGAGGTGGGCGGCGACGGCGCGCCGTTCCTCACGCCGGTCGGCGAGGCGGTGCTCGTGCACGCCGGCGACGGCGGGGTCCGGATCGCCCCCGACGGGACGCCCGAGGCGACGTACCTCCCCGACGCGGACGGCGACGTGACCGGGGCGCTCACCACGGCCCGGGGCCACGTCCTGCGCCACGCGTACCGGGGCGACGCACCGGAGGTGCTCGCGGACGACGGGACCGGCACCGCGATGCCCGACGGGTTCCCGCTCCAGCTCTCGGTCGACGACGGTTCGGACCCGGACCTGCTGCTGCTCCCGAGCCGCTCGGGCAGCGGCGTCGACGCGTGGGACGCCCGCACGTCGCGCGTGCGCTGGTCACGGCCCGACGTGCGGGTCGACGACACGGTGCTGCTCGACGGGACGCTGTACGTCGCGAGCGGCGTCGGGGCCGTCGCGCTCGACCCGGCCGACGGCACGACGCGCTGGACTAGCGAGGCCCCGCCGGCCGCGTCGCTCCTCTCGGCGTCCTCGACGGCGACCCTCCTGACCGACGGCCGTGTGCTCGCGGTCGTCGGCCAGCGCGTGAGCGGGCCGCCCGTCATGCAGGCGTTCGCGCTCTCCGACGGTCGACTGGCGTGGACGGCCGAGCTGCCCGGGGACGTCCAGAACGTGCTCGTGGCCGGCCGCGCCGTGCTCGGCTGGGGATCGAGCGGCGCGACCCGGGCGGTACTGGGCTGACGCCACCGGCGTGACGTGGCCCGGCCCGGCCCGGCCAAGCCCGGCCAAGCCCGGCCCGCGCTGGACTGCGCGGGACCGAGCCGGACCGGGCAGGGCGAGGCCGGGCCGCTCAGCGCGGACCTACCACCGCCTCTGCATCAGGTCCGCGACCACGTCGTGCACGTCGGTCGCGTCCTGCGCGCGGGCGAGCCGCTCCGCGCCGGGGCCCTCCGCGGTGAGCGGCGTCGCGGCGCCGGTGTGACCGCCGGTCGTCCAGTCGACCGTGAACTGCAGGTCGCTCCCCGCGATGGTGAACGGGCCGTCCTCGAGGCTCTGCGTGACGTCGGCGCTCGGGTTCGCCGGGTCGCCCGACTCGTCGTCCGGGTCGACGTTCTCGATGGCGAGCCCGCCGGTCTCGTGGTCGCCGACGACGAGGACGAGCGTTCCGCGGTGGTGCGCCGCGAACTCCTGGGCGAGCGCGACGGTCTCGTCGAGCGACTGCCCGGCCTGGATGGTGCGCTCGGCGTTGTTCTGGTGGGCGAACTCGTCGATCGCCTCCTCCTCGACGACGAGGAAGAACCCGTGCCGGTCGCGGGAGAGCACGTCGAGCGCCTTGGCGGTCATGTCCACCAGCGGCACGAGCGGCTCGTACACGTCGCCCTCACCCTCGGGCCGCTGCTGGAACATCTCCTCGTTCGCGAACAGCCCGAGGATCCGGTCGGCGTCCGTGGCCGCGAGCTCCTCGGCCGAGCTCACGTAGGTGTAGCCGGTGTCCTGCGCCTGCTCGACGAGGTTGCCGATGGTGCTCTTGCTGATCTCGGCCGGGTCGTCCTCGGGCGGGTCGAACACGCCCTCGTCGCCCACAGGGTACCACCAGTCCTCGCCGCCGCCGAGGATGACGTCGGGCCGGGTCTCCTCGACGTACTGCCGCGCGATCTCGCTCTGGTCGCCGCGGTCGGGCACGTGCGCCCCGAACGCCGCCGGCGTCGCGTCGGTGACCTGCGACGTCGTGACGAGCCCGGTCGCCTTGCGCAGCGCCTTCGCGCGCTCGAGCAGGGTCGTCACGGGGTTGCCGTCGAGGTCGACCGAGACCGCCCCGTTGTAGGTCCGCACCCCGGCGGCGAACGCCGTCGCGCCCGCCGCGGAGTCGGTCACGGCGTCCTCGGGGTCCGCCGAGTCGGTGTACGTCCACCCCGCGTACCGGAGCGAGTCCATCGCGAGCTGCCCGTCCTGCCCGACGGTCGCGAGCCGCGTCGCGTCGCGCGCCGCGATGCTCAGGCCGTCGCCGACCAGCAGGATCACGTTCCGCGCACGCTGCTCGCCGTGGCCGGGGTAGCCGCGGTCCGTCGTGGCCCCCGGACTCCCCGACGCCAACCCGACCGCGAGCACCGCCGTCCCTGCG
The DNA here is from genome assembly GCF_047229345.1 of Cellulomonas jepli. NCBI lineage: Bacteria > Bacillati > Actinomycetota > Actinomycetes > Micrococcales > Cellulomonadaceae > Cellulomonas > Cellulomonas jepli. The sequence goes on from NZ_JBFTER010000110.1 coordinate 2,803, forward strand.
GCGCCCGCGAGCGCCCGTCCCCTCGTCCCCATCGTCTGCACCCTTCAGCCGCGTCGTCCACCTGGTGTGCGCGGCAGCCGGACCGCCGCGCGAGGGCTCCTGCGGAGCCGGTCGGTCGGCCGGGGGCCGCGGCAGGACCGTGCGGGGGCTGCTTCCCCGCGGCGCGCGGCGACGGCACGACGAGCGGTCGCGCGGGTGCGGCTCTGCACGCGCGCGGCCTGGGTTCGATCACAACCCCGGGGCGCGGTCGGGGTCAACCGGTGCGGGCGGCGCGGGCGGACGGTGCCCGTTCGGGAGGTGGCGGGTCGCGGGCCGACGCGGCTGTCTGCGGCTGAGATCGCCGTCAGCACCCGCGCGGAACGAAACGGTTCAGACCGCCGACGACCCGAACTGTGAGCGTTAACATCGGCCCTTCGCGCCGATTCGACGGAGAATCCGATGACACCTCAGCAGTCTGCGACCCCAGGACCCACCGAGGTCAGCCGCCGCACGGTCCTGGCTGGTGCCGCACTCGCGGGAGCGGTCACGGCGCTCGGTCCCGCGCTGTTCCCCTCCCCGGCGGCCGCCGTCGTCCCGCCCGCCCGGGGCGAGGTCGGTGTGGGCGCCTCGGAGTTCTCCCTCGATCAGGTGCGCCTCACGGCGAGCCGGTGGATGGACAACCAGAACCGCACGCTGGCGTACCTCCGGTTCGTCGACGTCGACCGGCTCCTGTACAACTTCCGCGCCAACCACGGGCTGTCCACCGCGGGCGCAGCCCCGCTCGGCGGGTGGGAGGCGCCGAGCTTCCCGTTCCGCTCCCACAGCCAGGGCCACTTCCTCTCGGCCTGGGCGCAGGCGTGGGCCTCGCTCGGCGACACCGTGTGCCGGGACAAGGCTGCGTCCATGGTGGCGGAGCTCGCCAGGTGCCAGGCCAACAACGGCGCCCGGGGGTTCGCCGCCGGCTACCTCTCGGGCTTCCCGGAGTCGGACTTCTCGGCCGCCGAGACAGGCACCGGCAACGGGAACGTGCCGTACTACGCGCTGCACAAGACGCTCGCCGGGCTCCTCGACGTCTGGCGCTACCTGGAGAGCACCCAGGCCCGGGACGTGCTGCTGCGGCTCGCCGCCTGGGTCGACGCCCGGACCGCGCGGCTCAGCACCGCCCAGATGCAGACGACCCTGCGGGTCGAGTTCGGCGGCATGAACGCGGTCCTGACGGACCTGCACCTCATGACGAACGACCCCCGCTGGCTGACGGTCGCCCGACGGTTCGACCACGCCGCCGTCTTCGACCCGCTCGCGGCGGGCACCGACCGCCTCGACGGCCTGCACGCCAACACCCAGGTGCCGAAGTGGATCGGTGCCGCCCGCGAGTACAAGGCGACGGGCACGACCCGGTACCGCGACATCGCGCGCAACGCGTGGGCGCTCACCGTGGGCGCCCACACGTACGCGATCGGCGGGAACAGCCAGGCCGAGCACTTCCGGGCGCCGAACGCGATCTCGACCTACCTGCGCAACGACACCTGCGAGCAGTGCAACACGTACAACATGCTCAAGCTGACCCGCGAGCTGTGGGTCATGGAGCCGGACAAGGCCTCGTACTTCGACTTCTACGAGCGGGCCCTGCTCAACCACCTGGTCGGCGCGCAGGACCCGGCCAGCGCCCACGGGCACATCACCTACTTCACGCCGCTGCAGCCGGGCGGCCGCAAGGGCGTCGGCCCTGCCTGGGGTGGCGGCACGTGGAGCACCGACTACGCCAGCTTCTGGTGCTGCCAGGGGACCGGCATCGAGACGAACACCAAGCTCGCCGACTCGGCGTACTTCCGGTCGGGGACCACGCTGACGGTCAACCTGTTCCTGCCGTCGGTCCTGACGTGGGTGGAGCGGGGGATCACCGTCACGCAGACGACGACGTACCCCGCGAGCGACAGCACGACGCTCACGGTCACCGGCTCCGTCTCCGGCTCGTGGACGATGCGCGTGCGCATTCCCTCGTGGGCGACAGGCGCGACGGTCGCGGTGAACGGCACCGTCCAGGCGATCCCGACGACGCCCGGCACCTACGCGAGCCTCACCCGGTCGTGGGCGTCGGGTGACCGGGTGACGGTCCGGCTGCCGATGGCGGTCCGCGTCGAGCCGACGAACGACAACCCCGGTGTGGCCGCGATCCTCTACGGCCCGGTCGTCCTCGCGGGGAACTACGGCAGCACGTCGCTGTCGAGCCCGCCTGCGCTGGTGACGTCGTCGATCACGCGCACCAGCACGACCGCGCTCACGTTCGCGGCCCAGGCGAACGGTTCCACCGTCAGCCTGGTGCCCTTCTACGACGCGCACGGCTTCAACTACACCGTGTACTGGTCCGTCAACGGCTCCGCCGCCGCCACCGACGGTGCGTTCCGCCTGGCCAACGCGGCGAGCGGGCTCGTCCTCGGCATCCGGGACGCCTCGACGGCCGACGGCGCCACGGCGCTCGTCTGGGACGACAGCGGCACGGCCGACCACGACTGGGTCCCGGTCGTCTCGGGCGCCGCCCTCAAGCTGCGCTGCGTGAACGGCGGGAAGGTCCTCGGCGTCAGGGACATGTCGACGGCCGACGGCGCCCCCGTCGTCCAGTGGGGAGACACGGGCACGGCCGACCACCTGTGGACCGTGCTCGACGACGGCGACGGCACCCACCGGGTCCGCAACAACCACACCGGCAAGCTGCTCGGCACAGCGGGTGGGTCGACGGCGCGCGGCGCGGCGGTCGTGATGGACCCCGACAACGGCTCGGCCGACAACCGCTGGCGCTTCCTCCCGTCCGGGGTCCGTCGGATCCGCAACGTGCACACCGGTCTGGTGCTGGGCGTGCGGGACATGTCGACGGCGGACGGCGCCGCCGTGGTCCAGTGGGGCGACAACGGCACCGCGGACCACCTGTGGACGGCCGTCGCGGGGAGCAACGGCTACTTCCGGCTGCGCAACCAGCACACCGGCAGGGTCCTCGCCGTGGAGGCCGGCGGTACCGTCAACGGCACCCGCGCGGTGCAGGTGACCGACACCGGCGCGAGTGCCCAGCAGTGGCGGCTGCGGTACACCGCGGGCGACACCTTCCGCATCCAGGCGGCCGGCGGGCGCGTCCTCGGCGTCGCCGACATGTCGACGAGCCCAGGGGCCCAGGCCCTCGTCTGGGACGACAACGGCACCAACGACCACCTCTGGCGCTTCGTCTGAGGCGCTGTGCGGGCGGGGCCCCGCTCACGGACCAGGCGGCGCAGCCGTGGTACCGGCAAGGACCTCGTCGGGCAGGGCACCACGGAGACCTCGTGCGTGCGCCTGACGGCCGCGCTGCCGACAGGACGTGCGCGCGGGCGAGGGCGCCGACAGGACGTGCGCCCTGGCGACGGCGACGGCGGGGAGACGCGCGCTAGGTGCGGACGTCACCCGGCTGCCCGTCGTCGGTCGGGACGGGCTGGGCGGGGACGCCGACGGGCTGCAGCCGGTCGGTCGCGACGAGGTAGTGCGGCCAGTACCGCGGGCGCGCGGGGAGCAGCGGCAGCGCGCGTCGGGTCGCGAGCTGGGCGGCGCGGAACGCGAGGCGCTCGCGCTGCCGCCACGGCAGCCCGTACGCGTCGCGGACCGCCGCAGGCAGCACGCCGGCCGCGAGCAGCGAGGGCAGCGGGCGCGCGGGGACGGCGACGAGCGGCGGGTCGGGGGACAGGATCTGCGCGGCGAGCCGGGCGGCGGTCGGCCCGACGGCGAGCACGTGCTCGACCTGCTCGTCGACGTACCGCTCGAGCGCGGCGTAGTCGTCGGGCAGCGCGGCGTCGGGCACGCCGAAGTGGTGCGCGACGCGGCGCATGTCCCGGTAGTACGCGTCGCGCTCCGCGCCGGGCACCGGCCGGGCGAACCCGTCGGTCACGACGACGGACGTCCACACGAGGGTCGCGAACACCCACAGCGCCAGGTCGCGGTCCGCGGCGCGGTACGGCGTGCCCGCGGGCAGCGACCCGGTCGCGACGGGCAGGGTTCCCTGGACGACGCGGTGCCGGCGGGCGACGTGCCGCGCGGCGTCGCGCACCTGCGTGCTGTCGCCGAACGTCACCGTGAGGACCGCGTCGAGCGTGCCGCGCAGCCGGGTCAGCGGGTCCCCGGCGAAGTCGCTGTGCGCCGCGACCCCGGCCGCGACGAGCGGGTGCGCCACCTGGAGCAGCAGCGCGGCCGGACCGGAGGCGAGCAGGACGCGCTCGCGCCCGATGCGCCACGCCGCCGAGCCGGGACCGAACAGGCCGGGGTCGCCGGGCCGTCCGCGCTCGGGCGCTGCGGGGAAGAACGTGCTCAGCGGTGGCAGGGGCCGCGCCCGCCGCGTCTGCGCTCGTCCGTCGTGCATCCCGTGCGACCCCCCGTCCTCAGCCGCGCCGCCGACCCGGCTGAGGCTCGGCCGTCACCCTACGTCGCGGTCCGCGGTGGCCGGCGGGGGTGCGGTGCGTGGGGGGAGGGGGTCGTGTGAACGCGCACCTCGGTGTGCGCGCTGCGTCGCGGCTGCCCGGCGAACGCGGCGTGGCACCAGTCCTGCTGCGCCTCGACCCACGGCTCGGGGTCACGCGCGACGACCTGGACGCTCTCGACGGCTGGCTCCACGGGATCCGGCACGGCTGAGCACGTGCCCCTCACCGGCGCCGCGTTCCGGACCGGGCGTCGCGCCGCGTGGCCGGAGTCGTGCGCGGCGCGCCGGTCGGACCGGTCGAGGGGCGGTCCGCGGCATCGGCTGCTCGTCGTGTACTCTCGCCTCGGACATACCGTCTGGTCGGTCTGTCGGATCGAGGGTGAGCGAAGGGGCTCGGATGCAGCGGTTCGAGGGCAGGGTCGCCCTGGTCACCGGCGCCAGCCGGGGGATCGGGCTCGCGATCGCCGAGCGGCTCGTCGCCGAGGGCGCGTCGGTCGTGCTGACCGGCCGCACGCAGGAGTCGCTCGACGAGGCGGTCGCCGCGCTCGGGGCCGACCGGGCGCTCGGCGTCGCGGGCAGGGCCGACGACCCGGGGCACCGCGCCGCCACGATCGCCGCGGCCGTCGAGCGGTTCGGCCGGCTCGACCACCTCGTCAACAACGCGGGCATCAACCCCGTCTACGGCCCGGCGCTGGAGATCGAGCCGGCCGCGATCCACAAGATCCTCGCGGTCAACGTCGTCGCGGCCCTCGAGTGGACGCGCGACGCCGTCGCCGCCGGGCTGGGGTCGGCCGGGGGAGCGTCGGTGCTCAGCACCGCGTCAGTCGCCGGGCTCTCGTCGAGCCCCGGGATCGCGTTCTACGGGGTCTCGAAGGCCGCCCTCATGAACCTCACCGCGCAGCTCGCCGTCGAGCTCGCGCCCCGGGTGCGGGTCAACGCCGTCGCCCCGGCCGTCGTCCGCACCAAGCTCGGCGCCGCGCTGTACGAGGGCCGCGAGGCGGAGGTCGCCGCGCGCTACCCGCTGGGCCGGATCGGCGATCCCGTCGACGTCGCCGGGCCCGCCGCGTTCCTGCTGTCCGACGACGCCGCCTGGGTGACGGGGCAGACGCTCGTGGTCGACGGGGGCGCCTCCGTGGCGCCGATGGGGTGAGGATGTCGGCATGAAGCAGACGAGCGTCGTGGACGACGTGACCCGGGCGGCGGTCGAGCTCTTCGCGTCCCAGGGCTACGCCAACACCTCCGTGCAGCAGGTCGTCGAGGCCGCGGGCGTCACCAAGGGCGCGCTGTACCACTACTTCCAGTCGAAGGACGACCTGCTCTTCGGCATCTACGAGCGGCTCCTGTCCCTGCAGACCGAGCGCCTCACGACCATCGTCGCGCGCGGGGAGCCGACGGCCGAGACCCTGCGGGCGGTGTGCGTCGACGTCATCGAGACGTCCGTCGACTTCCTGCTCGAGGGCACCGTGTTCTTCCGCAGCGCGCACATGCTGTCCGCGCCGCGGCAGCAGGAGGTCACGCGGCGACGCCGGGCGTACCACGACACGTTCGCCGGCATCGTCGAGCGCGGTCAGGCCGAGGGGCTCTACCGCACCGACATCCCCGTCGCGGTGCTCGTCGCGCACTTCTTCTCCGACGTGCACTACCTGTCGCACTGGTACAAGCCCGAGGGTCCGGAGGACAAGACCGTGCTCGCTCACCAGCTCACCGACCTGTTCCTGGTGTCGATCGCGGCGTCGTCCGCGTCGGCGCTCCCGCTCGCGTCCACCGCCTCGGCCGAGGGCTGACGGGCGTGCGCGCCTGGCACGTCACGGCCCACGGCGAGCCGGCCGACGTCCTGCGGCTCGTCGACGTGCCCGACCCGGAGCCGGGCGACGGGCAGGTGCTCGTGCGGGTGCGTGCCGTCGCGGTCAACTTCCCCGACGTGCTGCTCGCCCGCGGGGAGTACCAGGTGCGCCCGCCGCTGCCGTTCGTGCCGGGCATCGAGCTGTGCGGCGAGGTGCTCGCCGTCGGCGCGGGGGTGACCCACGTGGCCGTCGGGCAGCGCGTGACCGGCTCGCGCATCGGGGTGCTCGCGGAGCTCGCGGTGCTCGACGCGTCCGAGGTCTTCCCGGCGCCGGACGCGCTCGATGACGCCCAGGCCGCCGCGTTCACCATCGCCTACCAGACCGGCTGGTTCGGGCTGCACCGGCGGGCCGGGCTGCGGTCCGGCGAGACGCTGCTCGTGCACGCCGCCGCGGGCGGGGTCGGCACCGCCGCGGTCCAGCTCGGGGCAGCCGCCGGGGCGCGCGTGATCGGCGTCGTCGGCAGCGCGGCCAAGGCGGACGCGGCGCGCGCCGCCGGAGCGGACGTCGTGGTCGACCGGTCCACGCAGGACGTCGCCGAGGTGGTCCGCGCCGAGACCGGGGGCGCCGGGGCCGACGTGGTCTACGACCCGGTCGGCGGCGACGCGTTCGCGGCGTCGACGCGGTGCGTCGCCTTCGAGGGGCGGATCGTCGTCGTCGGCTTCGCGGGCGGGACCATCCAGGACGTCCGCGCGGGCCACCTGCTCGTGAAGAACTACACCGTGCACGGCCTGCACTGGGGGCTCTACGCGCGCGTGCGGCCCGACCTCGTCGCGGCCGCGCACGAGGAGCTGACGGCGCTCGCGGCGAGCGGTGCCGTGACGCCGCAGGTCAGCGACGTGGTGCCGTTCGAGTCGGCCGACGAGGCGGTGTCGCGGCTCGCCGGCGGGGGCACCACGGGGCGGCTCGTGGTCCGCGTCGCGAGCTGACCCACCCGCCCGACCACCGACCGCGAGGAGACGACGATGACCGAGCTCGACGGACGGGTGGCGCTCGTCTCCGGCGGGGCGCGCGGCCTCGGCGCCGCGTACGTGCGCGCGCTGCACGAGCGCGGGGCGAGCGTCGTGGTCGGCGACCTGCTCGACGACGAGGGCGCGGCGCTCGCGCACGAGCTCGGGGAGCGCGCGCGGTTCGTGCACCTCGACGTGACGTCCGAGGAGGACTGGGCCGCGGCGGTCGAGGTCGCGGTCGGCCTCGGCGGCGTCGACGTGCTGGTCAACAACGCCGGCATCGCGAACGCCGGGCGGATCGAGCGGTACGGGCGCGAGAAGTGGGACGCGGTCATCGCGGTCAACCTCACGGGCACCTACCTCGGCGTGCGCGCGGTCGTGCCGGTCATGAAGGCGGCCGGGAGGGGCTCGATCGTCAACATCTCCTCGGTCGAGGGGATGCGCGGCGACGCGGGCCTGCACGGGTACGTCGCGTCGAAGTTCGGCGTGCGCGGGCTGACGAAGTCGCTCGCGGTCGAGCTCGGCGCGGACGGCATCCGGGTCAACTCGGTGCACCCGGGCTTCGTGCTGACCCCGATGACCGAGCGGCTCGACGTCACGCTCCAGCGGATCCCGCTCGGGCGCCCGGCGGTGCCCGACGACGTGGTCGGTGCCGTGCTGTTCCTGGCCGGCGACGCGTCCGCCTACGTCACGGGCACCGAGCTCGTGGTCGACGGCGGGATGATCGCGGGCGTCCCGCACGCCTGAGCCGAGCCGGCGCGCCTCGCTGCTCCCGCGCCGCCCGCGTGAGGAGCGCGGACGACGACCCGGTTGCCGGGGCCGGGCGTCAGGCGCCGGCCGTGAACCCGGTCGGCGCCCCGTCGGGGTGCTCCGGCAGCTCGGCGTCGGAGTCGTAGCAGGGCGCCCGCAGCAGCGTCAGGGTCGCCCAGCCCTGCGCGAGCAGGCCCGCGTCGGAGTCCTGGTCCTGGGTCGGGTCGGTCGCGGTGTACCGGATGGTGTGCTGCCCGGCGTCGTCGGTCTCGAGCGCGGACTGGACGGCGCCGAAGCGGGCGAGCGGGGCCTTGCGGATCCCGAGGAGCCGCTCGGCGGGCACGTCCGGCACGTTCACGTTGAGCACGCCGTGCCCGGCCGGCTGGTCGAGGACCCACGGCAGGACGTGGCTCGCGACGGCGCCGGCGGTCGCCCAGTGCTCCGGCCGGCCCGCGGCGAGCGAGACGGCCACCGCGCGGATGTCGTGGGTCAGCGCCGAGAACGCCGCGCCGACGGTGCCCGAGTGCAGCACCGCGTGCCCGGTGTTCGAGCCGCGGTTGACGCCGGACAGGACGAGGTCGGGGCGCGGCCCGAACCCGTCGAACGACGCGAGGAACGCGATGAGCCCGGGCGCACCGGCGACGGCGAGGGACCGCACGCCCGGCGGCAGACCAGGGGCGGCCTTCTCCTCGACGACGAGCTGCCCGTCGACCTCCGCACCGAGGAGCGACGCGCTGGCCCCGGAGAACTCCCGCGCCGGTGCGGCGACCGTGACGTCGAACCCGGCGTCCAGCGCCACCCGGGCGAGGACCGCGAGGCCGGGGGAGTCGATGCCGTCGTCGTTCGTGATCAGGGCTCGCACGGGGCCTCCTCCGTCGTCGTCATGTCTCGTCCGACCCGGTGGCCGGCTCGACGGTCACCTCGTGGGCGAACCGTTCGATCTGCTCGCGCTGCCCCGTGCCGAGCCCGTGCCGGGCGACGTTGAGCGCACCCGCCGCGGCGCCGAGCCGCGCCGCCTCCCGCAGGTCCGCGCCGCGCGCGAGGGCGACCGCGAGCGACGCCGTCATCGAGTCGCCGCCGCCGTGGTGGTCGACGGTGCTGACCTGCGGCGTGCGCAGCAGCAGGGCGTCGGCCTCGGTGACCAGGAGCGTCGGCTCGGCGGCGCGGGAGATCACGACGGCGCCGACGCCCTCGCGGAGCAGGCCGCGGGCGCCCGCGACGAGGTCCTCGACGGACCCGCCGTCCGCGAAGCCGCCGTCCTGCATCTCGGTGTGGCTCATCTTGAGGACGTCGACGCCGGGCTCGAGGATCGCGCGCGTCGCGTCGCCCGAGAGGTCGGCGACGACGGTCCGTCCCGACGCGCGCAGGTCGCCCGCGAGCCGGCCGAACAGGTCGGCGGGGATCACGTCGGCGGGCTCCGCGCCGGCCAGGACCACCACGTCGGCGTCGAGCGCGGCGACCACGACCGAGCCGTAGAGGTCGTCGAGCTCGTGCCGGCCGAGCGGTGCGGGGGAGATGCGGATGATCTCGGACCGTTCGCCCTCGCGCCGGTCGTGCACGTACGAGCCGGTGCTGCCGCCGAACGCCGTGGGTCGCACGTCGAGGCCCTCCTGCGCGGACAGGTGCGCCGCGAGGTCGCCCGTCTCGCCGCCGAACGGCCCGCAGACCGTGACGGCGGCGCCGAGCGACCGCGCCATCCGCGCGACCCACACACCCTGACCCCCGGCGTGCACGTGCAGCTCGGGGGTGCTGTCGTCGGCGGCGTGCTCGATCGTCACCGTGAGGAGCGGCGTCGCGGCGAGCACGCAGACCCGCGGCACGCGGTCCGGCGGCGTCTCCTCCGTGTGCTCGTCGTCTGCGCTCGCCTGCGCCCCGGGATCAGCCGGATCTCGCATCTCGTCCCCCGTCGCGGTCGCCGAGGTGTCCGGACGGCGCTGCTCGCGTCCGTCTCGACCATGCAGCAGCGGCGGCGCGCCCGCATCCCGACCGCGTCGCCTCCGGGCCGGACGGCCGCTACCGCTCCACGGCGAGCGTCTGCGGGGCGACGACCTTCAGCTCCGTGGTGAGCCACGCCACCTGGCGGCCCGTCTCCCGTGCGGAGTGCCGGGCGACGACGAGCAGCTCGGCGTCACGCAGTCCGAGCGCGCCCTGGACGAGCACGGTCCACGTGGTCTGCACGAGCGTCGCGAGCAGGTGCAGGTCCTGCAGGTCGCGCAGCAGGCCGATCCCGCCCGTGCGCACCTGGACGACGCCGTCCGCGTGGAGGCGCTCGGGCTCGTCGGCGTCGCTGTCCCCGCCGTACCGCTGGGCGATCGGGGCCATCGCCTCCACGTGGGCGTCGCTCAGGCGTGCGAGCGCCTCGCACGTGACGCGCACGTCGGGGTGGCCGGCGTGCCCGTGGCCGACGGTGCGCAGCGCGTCGGCGAGGGTCCGCTCGCTCTCGTGCGCGAGGGCGACGTACGTGGCGAGGTGCGGCATCAGGGCTCCTCCGCTCGGTCCGGCATGACGTGACCTCGCGCTCGTGCGGGTGGTGGCCGTCGCTGCCGGGCGGTCCAGAGGGTGACCTGCTCGCCAACCTCCCACCGGGCCGGGGTCACCGCAAGCCCCGACGGGGATGCGTGTCCACCGCCGCGGCATCTCCCGGGCCGCACCTGCGCCGGACGGCCTGCGCGCCGGGGACGGCTCGGGAACGGGCCGCCCGGACGGGGAAGGGTCACGGTTCGGGAACGGTCCATCTCGGACATACCGTCTAGTCGGTTTCCGTTGTACAGTCGGGCCACGCCGACACGACGGAGTGCCGATGCCCGGACTGGAGACGCCCGCCCACGCGGGTGTGATGCGACTGCAGGTGCGCGGCCTCACCGTGCGCTTCGGCGGGCTCGCCGCCCTCACCGACGTCGACCTCGACGTCGCGGACGGGCAGGTCGTCGGGCTCATCGGACCCAACGGCGCGGGCAAGACGACGGTGTTCAACGCGGTGTGCGGCCTCGTCCGGCCGGCGAGCGGGACGATCACGGTCGCCGGACGCCCCGCGCCGCGCAGCCCGTCGGGCCTCGCGCCGGCCGGCGTCGCCCGGACGCTGCAGGGTCTCGGGCTGTTCCCGGGCCTCAGCGTGCTGGAGAACGTCGAGGTCGGGGCGCTCGCGTCGCGAGGCGCCGCTGCGGCGGGGACGCACGGCGGCGCCCCGGCCGACGCGCCGGGCGCCGCACCCGGTGACCCGCCCCGGAGCGCGGCCCGCAGCACCTCCGGCAGCGCCGCCGAGCGGGCCCTCCGCGCGCTCGCCGACCTCGACCTCACGGACCGTGCCGCGCTCCCCGTCGGCGCCCTGCCCTACCCCGAGCAGAAGCGGGTCGCGCTCGCCCGCGCGCTCGTCGCCGAGCCCCGCCTGCTGCTGCTCGACGAGCCCGCGGGCGGCCTCGGTGCCGCCGACATCGCCGAGCTCGACGCGACCGTCCGCCGGGTCGCGGCGCGCGGGTGCGCGGTGCTGCTCGTCGAGCACCACGTGGACTTCGTGATGGGGCTGTGCGACCGGGTCGTCGTGCTCGACTTCGGGCGGGTCATCGCGGACGGGCTCCCCGACGACGTCCGGCGCGACCCCGCCGTCACGGCGGCGTACCTCGGGATCGAGGTGACGGCCCGGTGACCGCGGCGCTGGCCCTGCGCGGGCTCGTCGTCGGGCACGGCGGGGCGCCCGTGCTGCACGGCGTCTCGTTCGACGTCGACGAGGGCGCCGTCGTCGCGCTCGTCGGGGGCAACGGCGCGGGCAAGACGACGCTCCTGCGGACCGTGTCCGGGCTGCTCACGCCGACCGCGGGGACGGTGCACCTGCACGGCCGCGACCTCGCGCGCGTCGGCGTCGAGGACCGGGTGCGTGCCGGGCTCGCGCAGGTGCCCGAGGGGCGCGGCGTCATCACCGAGCTCACCGTCGAGGAGAACCTGCGCCTCGGCGGGCTGTGGCGGCGCGACCCCGCGGACCTGCGCGCCGCGCTCGCCGAGATGGAGGAGCTGTTCGAGCCGCTCGCCCGGCGCCGCACGAGCCTCGGTCACCAGCTCTCGGGCGGTGAGCGCCAGATGCTCGCGATCGCCCGCGCGCTCGTCGCCCGCCCCCGCGTGCTGCTGCTCGACGAGCCGTCGCTCGGGCTCGCGCCGCTCGTCGTCGCGCAGATCATGCGGGTGCTGCGGGAGCTGTGCGACCGCACGGGCCTCACCGTCCTGCTCGCCGAGCAGAACGTCGCGGGAGCGCTGTCCGTCGCCGACCGCGGCGTCGTCCTCGGGCTCGGCGAGGTCGTCGCCGACCGCCCCGCGGCCGAGCTCGCGGGCGACGAGACCCTCCGACACGCCTACCTGGGGTTCTGATGGACCGGCTCGTGTTCCTGCTCGGCACCGGGGTCGCCCGCGGCACGGTGCTCGCGCTGTTCGCGCTCTCGCTCGTGCTGATCTGGCGCGCGACGCGCATCGTCAACTTCGCCGCGGGCGCGATGGCGGTGGTCGGCGTCTACGTCGGGGTCGCGGTGATCGGCGCGACGGGGAGCTGGTGGTGGGGGCTCGGCGCGACGGTCGTCGCCGGCGGCCTGCTCGGGTTCGTCGTCGAGCGCGGGGTGCTGCGGTTCGCCTCGCCGCGCTCGCCGCTCTCGGGCGTGATCCTCGCGATCGGGCTCGTCGTGGTGCTGCAGTCGCTGCTCGGCATCGTGTTCGGGCAGGAGCACGAGCCCGTCCCGCCGCCGTTCAGCGACCGGCCCGTGCAGGTCGGCGGGGTGCCGCTGCTCTCGCCGTACGACCTGTTCGTGGTCGTCGTCGCGCTCGGACTGCTCGGGGCGCTGCGGCTGCTGTTCGTGCGGACGTCGCTCGGGCTGCAGCTGCGTGCGGCGGCGTTCGAGCCGGAGGTGTCCCGGCTGCTCGGGGTGCGGGTCGCGCGCATGCGGACCGTCGGGTGGGTGCTCGCCGCGGCCGCCGCGTCGTTGGCCGCGCTGCTCGCGGTGCCGAACGAGCTCGGCCTCAACCCGCACGCGGCGGACATGCTGTTCGTCTCGGCGTTCACCGTCGCGGTGGTCGGCGGGCTCGACTCGCCGGGCGGCGCGCTGCTCGGCGGGCTCACGGTCGGGGTCGTGACGAGCGTCGTGACCGGGTACCTCGGCTCGACGCTCGCGCCCGTCGCGGTGCTCGCGCTGCTCGTGCTCGTCCTGCTGGTGCGACCGTCGGGGCTGTTCGCCCAGGCAGAGGCGAGGCGGGCATGAGCGCGCGACGGACCCTGCTGCTCGCCGCGGGCGGGCTCGTGCTCGCGGTCGGGGTGACGTTCCTGCTCGACCCGTTCCGCAACTACCAGCTGGCCCTCGTCGCCGCGTACCTGTGCGCGACGGCCGGGCTGACAGTCCTCGTCGGGCTCAGCGGGCAGCTCTCGCTCGGCCACGCCGCGCTCATGGCGGCCGGCGGCTACGGGTACGCGCTCACGGTGAACGCGCTGACCGGGGCCGGGGTCGAGGGCGCCGTCCGCTTCCTCGGGGGCGTCGCCGGGGCCGTCCTGCTGTCCGGCGTCGTCGGGCTCCTGCTCGGGCTCGCGGGGGCGCGGCTGCACGGCCCGTACCTCGCCGGGCTCACGCTCACGCTCGTCGTCGCCGTGCCCGCGGTCGCCGCGAGCGTGCCCGCGCTGCAGGGCGACCGCGGGGTCCGCACCGCGTTCGACGGCGTGCCCGCCCCGCTCCGGAGCCTCATCGCGCTCGAGCAGTGGCAGGCGTGGGTCGCGCTCGCTGTCGCGGCGGTCGCCGTCACCGGGCTCGTGCTGCTGCGCGACGGGCGCGCGGGGCTGCGGATGCGCGCGGTGCGGGACGACGAGGTCGCCGCGGCGCTCGCCGGGATCGTGCCGGCGCGGGTCAAGGTCCTCGCCTTCGTGGCCAGCGCGGTGACCGCGGGGCTCGGCGGCGCGGTGCTCGTGTTCGTCACGCAGTCGGTCTCGCCCGGGGCGTTCCCGCTCGCGCTGTCGCTGCTGCTGCTCGTCGCGGTCGTCGTCGGCGGGCTCGGCAGCCTGCTCGGTGCCGCGCTCGGTGCGGTGCTCGTCGTGCTGCTGCCGTGGCTCGTCGGGGCCGCGACCGACGCGCTGCCGCTGCCGGCCGCCGTCGTGCAGCGCCTCGACGGGACCCTCGCGTCGCTCGTGTTCGGGGTGCTGCTCATCGCGCTCGTCGCGTGGGCGCCGGGCGGGCTCGCCGGCGCGCTCACCGCCGCCC